>JALYJS010000328.1 GCA_030799345.1 Pseudomonadota bacterium
CCGTTCGTCACCGCCCATGCGCAGGTGACGGTCGAGGACCTCCAGCGGAGGCTCGAGGAGCAGGAACAGAAGATCCGCGTGCTGGAGCGGCGGCTCGAGCTGCAGGACGAGTCCGCCGTCGCTGCGAAAGAGGCGACGCCAATCGTCAGCGCAAGCGCCAAAGGCTTCAGCCTGCGCTCGGCAGACAGCAGCAACCAGCTCAAGCTCCGCGGCGTCATGCACCTCGACGGCCGCTATACGAATGACGACGAGGAAACGGCGGTCTACGACACCGTCCAGGCGACGCGCGTGCGCCCGGTCATCGAGGGCACGCTCGGCGGTCGCTACGATTTCCGCTTCACGCCGGATTTCGGACAGGGCCGCACGGTCATCCAGGACGCCTATGTGACGGCGCGCCTGCATCCCGCCGCCGCGATCACGGTTGGCAAGTTCAAGGCCCCGGTCGGGCTCGAACGCCTGCAGTCCGCGAACGACATCCGTTTCGTCTCGCGCGCCTTTCCGACTGCGCTGGCGCCGAACCGAGATCTGGGCCTGCAGCTCGCCGGCGACATCGGCGACGGGCGGCTGTCCTACGCGGCGGCCGTTTTCAACGGCGCGATCGACGGCGGCAGCAGCGAAGCGCTGGGCGACGTGGACGTGAATGACGACAAGGAATACGCGCTGCGCCTGTTCTCGCATCCGTTCGCGGGAAGCGATGGACCCTTGAACGGCCTCGGCATCGGCATCGCCGGCACCATCACTTCACAGACCGGCACGGCGGCGCAGCCACTACTGCCTGCATTTCGCACGCCCGAGGGCGTGACGTTTTTCCGCTACCGCACCGGCGCAACGCCGACGCTCGCGGACGGCGACCGCACCCGCATCGCTCCGCAGTTCTACTACTATTCCGGCCGGCTCGGGATACTCGGCGAATACACCGAGGTATCGCAGGACGTGTCGCGCAATACCGGCGTGCTGACCCGAAGAGGCACGGTCGACACGACCGGCTGGCAGTTCGCGACCTCCTGGTTCCTGACCGGCGAGGACGCGGCGTTCCGCGGCTTCAAGCCCTTGACCACCTTCTCGCCCGGGGAAAACTGGGGCGCTCTGGAGCTCGTCGCGCGCGTGCACGGGCTCGAGGTGGACGACGCGGCATTCGCTGTCGGCGCGGGTTCTTTTGCCGACCCGGAAACATCCGCGTTGAAGGCGACGGGCTGGGCCGTGGGGCTCAACTGGTATCTCAACGAGAACCTGAAGTGGATGCTCGACTACGAGCGCACGCGCTTCGAGGGCGGTGCCGGAGGCGGTGCCGATCGAGACGACACGGAAGCACTCCTCCTGCGCATTGCACTCGGATTCTGAACCGGAGTAACCGACGATGACTATTCTGAAACCGATGAGCCGGCTGCTGGCGCTGGTCGCGGCAGCGCTGACGATGGCGTGCACTGCCCAGGCGGCGCCGACGACGCTACTGAATGTCTCTTACGACCCGACGCGCGAGCTGTACAACGACTACAACGCGTTGTTCATCGCGCACTGGAAGAAAAGGACCGGGCAGACGGTAGCGATCCGCCAGTCGCATGGCGGCTCGGGCAAGCAGGCGCGTACGGTCATCGACGGGCTGCAGGCCGACGTCGTGACGCTCGCGCTCGCCTATGACATCGATGCGCTGGCCAGGCAGGGGAAGCTGCTGCCCGCCACCTGGCAGGGTCGCCTGTCGGATAACAGCGCGCCCTACACCTCGACGATCGTATTGCTGGTGCGCAAGGGCAACCCAAAGAGCATCAAGGACTGGGGCGACCTGGCGCGCAACGGCGTGTCCGTGATCACGCCGAATCCGAAGACCTCGGGCGGCGCGCGCTGGAATCACCTCGCGGCTTATGCCTGGGCGCTGCAGGCCAATGGCGGCAGCGCGGCGAAAGCGGAGGAATACCTTGGGAAGCTATACCGGAACGTGCCCGTGCTCGACACCGGCGCACGCGGGTCGCTGACGACTTTCGCCCAGCGCGGCATTGGCGACGTGATGATCGCCTGGGAGAACGAGGCCCACCTCGCGCTCAAGCAGCCCACCGGCCGGCAGCTCGAGATCGTGATCCCGTCGCTCAGCATCGTTGCCGAGCCGCCGGTGGCGGTCGTGGACCGGGTGGCGCTGCGCCGCAAGACCACCGATGTTGCGCGGGCCTATCTCGCGCACCTGTATTCGCCGGAGGCACAGGAGATCATCGCGAACCATTACTATCGGCCACGCAATGCCGAAGTCGCGGCGAAGCATGCGAAGCAGTTTCCGGCGCTCGAGCTGGTAACGATCGCGGACTTCGGCGGCTGGTCGAAGGCGCATCAGGCACACTTCGCCGATGGCGCGCTGTTCGACCGGATCTATTCGAAGAAGTAGCGGCGGGGCTCAGGTCTTCAGGCGGTAACCGACCCCGGACTCGGTCTGCAGCGGTTCGTTGCCCGGCGATGCGCGCTCGAGCTTCTGGCGCAGCCGGTGCACGAGCTGCTTCAGCAACTGGCGATCGCCGCTGCCGCGATGACCCCAGACGTGCGCGAGCAGCCGCTCCGTGGTCACGACATGTCCAGCCTGCGCGATCAGGATCTGCAACAGCCGCGTCTCGAGCCGCGTGAGCCGGAGCGACGCGCCGTCGGTGAAGGCCAGCGTCTGGGCCTCGAGATCGAGCGAGACCGGTCCCGCGGTCAGCGTATCCGTGGATTCGATCCCCGCGCGGCGCAGCAGCGCCTTGACGCGCGCGAGCAGCGTGCGCGGGCTGAAGGGCTTCGTCAGGTAGTCGTCGGCGCCGAGCTCGAGCGCGTGCACCAGGTCCTCTTCCTCACCGCGGGCGGTCAGCATCATGACCGGAACCTGCGAGCGGCCGCGGATGTTGCGGCAGACGTCGAAGCCGCTGCCGGAAGGCAGATTGATGTCCAGCAGCACGAGATTGGGCAGCTCGCGGTCGAAGACGGCGATCGCGGGTGCCGCATCCGTCGCCCTGACGACGACATAACCCGCGTTCGTCAGCGCAAAGGCGACGAGTGCGAGCAGGTCCGGATCGTCATCGAC
>JALYJS010000351.1 GCA_030799345.1 Pseudomonadota bacterium
CGCGCGAACCGATCGTCGGGATCGCGGTTCGCGAAGGCGAAGCCGTCGCCGCCGGCCTCCCGCTGGTGACGCTCGATGGCAGAGCGGTCGAGGCGCGGCTCGCGCAGGCCCGCGCGGCGGCGCTGCAGGCCGAGCGGCGCCACGCCGAACTCGTCGCCGGCACGCGTCAGGAGACGCTGCGCGAGGCGCGTGCGGTAGCCGGCGGCGCGAAGGCGCGAGCGACCGTGGAGTCCCGCGAATACGAACGCATCGAGAAGCTGGTCGCGTACGGCATGCTGCCGGCGAACGCACTCGATCGCCAGCGCGCGCTGAAAGACAGTGCGGCAGCCGACGAGCGCGCGGCCGCCGAGCGGTTGTCGGAACTCGTGCATGGCAACCGGTCGGAAGTCGTCGAGCAGGCGGCCGCGGCGCTGGCGGCGGCCGAGGCGGCAGTGACGGGACTCGAACTCAGCCTGGCGCGGCACACGGTCGTCGCGCCGGTAGCCGGTATCGTCGATGCGCTGCCCTACGAACTCGGCGAGCGGCCGCCGCAGGGCGCGCCGGTCGTCGTGCTGCTCGCCGGCGGCCAGCCGTTTGCGCGCGTCTACATTCCGGAAGGCAGACGCAGTTCGGTCGGAGCCGGCACGCCGGCGACCGTGCGCCTCGATGGCAGCGATCGCGACTGGCAGGCGGAAGTCCGGTACGTCTCATCGGAGGCGGCCTTTACGCCGTATTACGCGCTGAACGAGCGAGACCGTGGCCGGCTGTCCTATCTCGCCGAAATCGTGCTGACCGAGGCTGAAGCGGCGGCGCTGCCGACCGGCATGCCCGTCGAGGTGCGCCTGCCGGAAGCCCGGAACGAGCCGTGAGCTTCGCGATTTCCGCGCGCGGACTCGCGCGGCACTTCGGCCATGTGATCGCGGTCGCGGGAATCGATCTCGACGTGCCGGCAGCGGAGATCTACGGATTCCTCGGGCCGAACGGCTCCGGCAAGTCGACGACGATCCGGATGCTCTGCGGGCTGCTGATGCCGACCCGCGGTACCGTCACGGTGCTTGGGCATTCGATGCCGCGCGATGCCGAGATCGTGCGCCGCAAGCTCGGCTACATGACGCAGCGCTTCTCGTTGTGGGAAGACCTCACCGCCGGCGAGAACCTCGATTTCATGTCCCGCGTGTACGGGCTCGACCGCACGACACGGCGCGAGCGGATCGCAACGCGGCTGCGCGACTACGATCTTGAGCCGCTGGTAAAGCAGCGCGCCGGCACGCTCTCCGGCGGGCAGCGACAGCGACTCGCGCTCGCGGCCGCAACCCTGCACGAGCCGCAGCTGTTGCTGCTCGACGAGCCGACGAGCGCGGTGGATCCGCAGAGCCGGCGCGATTTCTGGGAGAACCTGTTTGCGCTGGTTGCGCGCGGCACGACGATCCTCGTTTCCACGCATTACATGGACGAAGCCGAGCGCTGCCACCGGCTGGCCATCCTGGACCGCGGGCGCATCGCGGCGGAAGGGGAGCCGAAACAGCTCGCACGCGACATCGATGCGACCGTGATCGAGATCGGGCAAGCCGATTTCGTCAGTGCGCGCCGCGCGCTCGCTGCTGTAGCGGAAGTCAGGAGCATCGCGCAGCTCGGCAACCGCCTGCGCGTGCTGATGCCGAAGACCGTGGTCGAACCTGAACGGCGCCTGCGCGAGGCGCTGGCGCCGGACAACGCCGGAGCGAGCGTGGAACGCGTGGGCGCTTCGCTCGAGGACGTCTTCGTTGCGGCGACGCGGCTCAGAAAAGAGGCTGACGCCGTGCCGGAGCGTGCCGCATGAACGGGCTCTGGCGCCTGCTCGCGGTCGCGGCCAAGGAAGTACGCCAGCTCGCACGCGACCGCATCACGATCGGGCTGATCATCGGCATTCCGACGATCCAGCTGCTGCTGTTCGGGTACGCGATCAATTTCGACGTGCGCGGCGTCAGCGCGGCGGTGCTGGACCAGTCGCGGACTTCGCTGTCGCGCCGCCTGCTCGGGGATCTGGCGGCGACGCAGGTGCTCGGGACGTTGCGTCCGGCGGTCAGCGAGCGCGAGCTGCGCGAGTTGATGCAGAAGGGCGAGGCCAATGTCGGCATCGTGATCGCGCCGGACATTGAGCGTCGGCTGGCCGACGGCAACCGCGCCGTGATGCAGATCCTGGTGGACGGCAGCCAGCCCGCGCTCGAGAACGTCGCGCAGGGACTGGGCGCGATGCCCTTGCTGCAGCGCCGGGGCACGCCGCCCGCCGCGCGCCCGGTCGAGATCCTGGTCGCCTACAATCCGGAGAAACGCACGGCCGTACAGATCGTGCCTGCGCTCTGCGGCGTGATCCTGACCATGACCATGGTGATATTCACCGCAAGCGCGATCGTGCGCGAACGCGAGCGCGGCAACCTCGAGCTCCTGATCACGACGCCGGTGTCGCCGGCCGAGCTGATGGCGGGCAAGCTGCTGCCCTACGTCGTGATCGGCCTGATCCAGACCACGCTGATCCTGGTGCTCGGCTACTGGCTGTTCGGCGTGCCGGTCGCCGGCAGCCTGGTCGATCTTTATTTCGGTGCACTGCTGTTCATCGCCGCGTCGCTTTCGCTCGGCCTTTTGATCTCGACGATCGCCCGCACGCAGTTCCAGGCGATGCAGATGGCGCTCGTAGTCATGCTGCCGTCGATCCTGATGTCGGGCTTCATGTTTCCGTTCGAGGGCATGCCGGCGGTCGCCCAGGGAATCGCCCAGGTGCTGCCGCTGACCCATTTCAACGAGATCATCCGGGGCATCGTGCTGCGGGGTGCGGCGCTCGCGGACATGCGCCCGGAGCTCGCCAAGCTCGCGATTTTCCTGGTGGTGATGCTGAGCCTGGCCATGGCCCGCTTCCGCAAGCGCCTCGACTAGGGACTGTCCCCTTTTTGGCGGCGCTGGGCGCCGTCAAAAAGGCGGACTGTCCCTTCTTGCCCCTTCTCGTCGCAGTTTTTCGCGGTGAAAATGGTGCCGCCCCGGGGAGCGTGATATCCTTCCCGCCGATCGTCGTCGTTAGCCCTGCATTATCAAGCGCTTGCCAGCGCTTCCTGCCGGGCCTCGCAGTCGATCAAGGTGACAGGACCCGCTGTTCGATGATTCGCCCTAGCAGAGCTTTTGCCCGCCAGACGATTCCGACGTGTTTCCTGCCGTGTAAAGAATGGCCGCAACCGACCATCGCAAGATGGCCGCGCACGGCCTTGTCCTAATGGAAAGTGAGAGATTCGAGTCATGAAGATCTATGTTGGAAACCTGCCTTTCTCGGCGACCGAAGCCCAGGTGCGCGACCTGTTCGCGCAGCATGGCGCGGTCGAATCCGTCGCGCTGCCGGCTGATCGCGAGACCGGCCGCCCGCGCGGTTTCGGCTTTGTCGAAATGCCGCAGGCCGAGGCAACCAAGGCCATCGAAGCGCTGAACGGCTTCTCGATGGGCGGCCGTCAGCTGCGTGTCAACGAAGCGCAGGATCGTCCGCGCGGCGCTGGCGGCGGCGGTGGTGGCCGTCCGGGTGGCGGCGGTCGTCCCGGCGGCGGTGGCGGTGGCTTCCGCTCGGGTGGCGGCGGTGGTGGTGGCGGTGGTGGCGGCGGCGGTCGCTGGTAAGCGTTCGCGCTTCTACTGCTGACAGAAGGCCCGCTTCGGCGGGCCTTTTTTTTGCTGCCGTTCCAGTAATCCACCAGATCACCTGCATCCAGTTGGTCCGATGCGTCGTATGTCTCCTGCACCCAGAAAATAACGGGGTGCCAACAATCGCCGCACCAGGAGACAAACTGATGGATACCGGACCTACCTTGCGCAAGGGGCTGCTGATCGCCCTTGGCGCGCTCTCGACGATCACGGCCACGCCGGCCCTGCTCGCGTCGAATCACAGCGATGCCCCGCAGATCAAGCAGGACCCGCAGGCAAACCTCACGGACGTATATGCCTTCATCGGCACCCAGCACGACAATCCGTCGATCAAGGTGCTGAACATCAGCATGAGTGTCCGGCCCTTCTCGGAACCTGGCGACGGCGCCATCTACGAACGCTTCGCGGACGACGCGCGCTTCAGCTTCCACATCACCGACCCGAATACCGGCAAAACCCGGCTGCGCTACGACTTCGTATTCAGTCCGGTCGATGCCAACTACAAGAACCGGAATACGATCCTTTCGTACGGACTTGGCACCGAAGTTGGCCCGATCGTCGAGGTCGGCGATGCGCGCCAGAATTACACGCAGACATTCCGCGTCGTGAAGGTCAGTGGCGGCTCGGGTAGCAGGATCGGCTCAGACCTGCTGGTGCCGCCGCCGAATGTCGGCAACAACGTCACCCCCGACTACAACGATGCCAATGCCATGGCCGTTTCAGGCGCGGCGACGGCCGGCGAACTGGACAACTACACGCGCTCGACGATCTAT
>JALYJS010000371.1 GCA_030799345.1 Pseudomonadota bacterium
CCACCAGCCAGCCGATCGCGCCGACATCCGCCCAGGTCGGCGTCGGATAATTGAAGATGCTCGAGTACTTGGCCTTGCCTTCGAGCAGCTGGTCGATCATCTCGTCGCGCGATATGCCGAGGGTCTCGGCCGCGCTGTAGAGATATGCGCCGTGCCCGCCTTCGTCCTGCACCTTGGCGATCAGGATGGTCTTGCGCATCAGCGACGGGGCGCGCGTGATCCAGTTGCCCTCCGGCAGCATGCCGACGATCTCCGAATGCGCGTGCTGGGAGATCTGGCGAATCAGCGTGCGGCGGTAAGCCTCCGGCATCCAGTCCTTGGGCTCGATCTTGTCTTCCGCGTCCACCCGCGACTGGAAGCGCGATTCCAGGGCAGCCCCGTCCAGCGCTTCATCGCGCAGACAATCTTTGCCGAGAGAATCAAGACCTTGCGTATACATGGGGACTGCCTCGGCGACCCGTTATCACAGCGTCAACTTTGACACACTGGCGGATTCAGGCCCAACTTTCGATTCGCCGGACCAGGGTCTCCATGAACCGGTTGGCCTGATGCCCGTCCAGCACCCGGTGATCGATCGTGAGCGTCACGTAGCAGCGGGGACGCACGACGATCGCGTCCTTGCCGTTTTCGCTGACGACGATCGCGCGCTTTTCCAGCCGGCCGATCCCGAGTATGGCCGACTGCGGCTGGTTGATCACGATGGGCGCCGCGACCAGGCTGCCGCTCACGCCATGGTTTGAAATAGTGAACGTGCCGCCCCGGAGATCTTCCGCGGTCAGGCGATCCTCGCGCGCGCGACCCACGAGTTCGCCGAGACGGCCGGCGATACCGGCAAGGTCGAGCGTGCCCGCATCGCGGATGATCGGCACGACCAGACCGCGTCCCTCGAGCGCGGTGCCGACGCCGATGTCGATGCGCTCGCTGATCAGGATCGCCTCGTCGGTCCAGCGGGCATTCGCCTCCGGGACGGCGCGGATCGCATCCACGCAGGCCAGGACGAAATAGGCGGTCAGCGTCAGTGGCGTGCCGCGTTCCCTGAAGGCCGCCTGGTGCTCCGCGCGGTGCGCGAGCACGGCGGACAAGTCCGCCTCGAACACCGTCGTCACATGCGGCGCGGTGCGCAGCAGGCTTTCGACCATGTGCTCGGCAATGCGCCGGCGCATCGGCGTGTGCGGCAGGCGCCGAACCGGCTCCTGCCCGACCGGCGAACTGGTTTTCGGTGCGGCCGCGGCCAGCACGTCATCGACCGTCACGCGGCCGCCCTCGCCGCTGCCCTGCACGTCCGCTGCCGTCAATCCACGCTCTTCAAGCAGCCGCCGCACGGCCGGGCTGATGCGCGTGCCGGTAGATGCCGGCGCGGCGAGAGTCACGGCCTTCACGGTTTTCACGGGCGCGGCCACGGTTGATGGCGCCGTCGCCGTGGCACCCTCGGTCCTGATCCGTCCGAGCAGAGCGCCTGGTGCAACATCAATGCCCTCGGCGGCGGCAATTTCCTCGAGCACGCCATTCGCAGGCGCGGGCACCTCGATCGTCACCTTGTCGGTTTCGATTTCGACCAGCGGCTCGTCCTGCGCAGTCTTTTCCCCGACTTTCTTCAGCCAGCGCAGGACCTGCGATCGGGTCCCTTCGGCCTGGTCTTCGGGCAGCAGCACGTCGATCGTCGCGGACATCAGAGGCTCGCAATGCGGCGGATCGCCGCGACGATGCCGGCGACCGACGGCACGACGGTTTCCAGCAGTTCCGGGCTGTGCGGGCTCGGAATATCGGGCATCGCGACCCGCCCGATGGGCGCGTCCAGGCTGAAGAACGCCTGCTCGGCGAGCAGGGCCGCGATTTCAGCGCCAAACCCGGCCGTGATGTTGTCCTCATGAACGATCAGGCAACGGCGGGTCTTCGTGACAGAGGCAAACACCGCGTCGCGATCCCAGGGCGCCAGTGTGCGCAGGTCCAGCAGCTCGACTTCGACGCCCGATTCCGCGGCCGCCTGTTCGCAGCGCTCGACCATGGCGCCCCAGCTCACGATCGTGAGTTCGCTGCCCGGCCTGACGCAGCGCGCGACCCCGAATGGCAACACGTAGTCATCGCCGGGATACGGCCGCCGGGCCGCAGCGCCATCGAGCAGCGAGCGGTGCTCGAAAAAGATCACCGGGTCGTTGCCGCGCAATGCGCTGCGCAGCAGGCCGACCGCATCCTCAGCGTTCGCCGGCATCGCCAGACGCCAGCCGACCGCGTGCAGGAACTGCACCTCATTGCACTGGCTGTGCCAGGGATCGCCGCACTTGAAGAATCCTCCGGGCATGCGCACGACCATTGGCGCGGCAAAGCGGTTCGCCGTGCGCCAGCGCATGGTCCCGCAGTCATGCAGCTGCTCCGCGGCCGGCTCCGCGTACTTGCGGAACTGGATCTCCGGCACCGGCACCAGGCCCGCAATCGCCATGCCGACGGCACGGCCGATGATGCCCTCCTCGGAAAGGCTCGTGTCGAACACGCGGTCTTCACCGAAACGTTCCTGCAGTCCGAGAGTTGCGGCGTGAACGCCGCCCTTGCGACCGACGTCCTCGCCGAATACGAGCACGCGCGGGTTGATCGCAAGCTCGTGTTCGAGCGTGCGACGTATTGCTGTCAGCATGTTGATGCGGGGCCCGGTGGATTGTGCGACCGCGCTGCCCGCCGCCGGAATGACGCCTTCGGCCAGCATGCCGCCCTGCATCTGTGCATTGACGGAACCATCGGCCCGCGTTTCGCTGAACACAAACGCGGTGACTGGAACCGGAGGCGTCGGTCGCGATTCGATGCGCGCAAGCGCCGCGGCGACCGTGCCCTCGGCCTCGCCTTCGAGAGCCTGCCATTCGGCGTCCGTCACGACCGAGGGCACCAGCGCCTCATGCAGCCGCAGCAGCGGGTCGCGGGCGAGCTCGCCGGCGATCTCTTGCGCGCTTTTGTAGGCCTGCGTGTCCTGGCCGGAATGGCCGGACAGGCGCGGCACGACCAGCCGCAGCAACGCCGGACCCGCGCCGCTGCGAACCGCGTCAACGGCCTCGCCGATGAGCGCGGCGGCAGTCTGCGGATCGGAACCGTCGCCGGAAAGGATGCGCAGGTTCCGGAACGATGCGAGATTGGCCGCGAAATCTCCGCCTGGCGTCTGCTTCGCGGTCGGCACCGAAATGCCGTAGCCATTGTCTTCGACGAAATACAGGAGCGGCAGCCGCTCGGTCGTCGCGATATTCAGCGACGCCCAGAATCCGTTGGTCGCGAGCGATGCGTCGCCGCCGTGTGCGACCGCGATGCTGCCGCTGCCGGTCTCGTCGCCGAGCACCCGTTGCCGGTAAACGAGCGACTGGGCCCAACCGGTCGCCGGCGTAAACTGCGCGCCCACACCGCCGCAGGCCGGCAGGATGCAGGCGCCATCCCGCCTCGGCATGTTCAGGACGACGCCGATGTCGCGCCCGGCGGACATGCCCTGCGGCTGCATCATGGTCGAGGCGAGCGCTTCCTGTGCGGAGAGCCCGAGAGCCAGCGCCAGCGGACGCGAGCGGTAATAAGGTGCGACTGCATCGCGCATACCGGTCAGTTGCAGACCGAGCAAAGCCTGCGTGAGGTCGTGCCCACGCGCAGAAAACTGATAGAGCACGCGTCGCTCCGGTACCAGCCGGGTTTCTTCCAGCCGGTCGAGGGCGCGTGACAGGAAAACGGTCTGGAGCGCGCGGCGCCAGTCCTCCCGGGACAGGGTATTCCGTTCAACTGTTATCTTTGCTGGGGCAACCATGGGTGACTAGCGTAACGACAAGGTGCTGGAGTAATTGGGCAATATCACGGTATTACCGGCTGGTATTAGTGATAAACTCTAAAATAATCATGGACCGTACTGACATCCGTATCCTGGAGCTTCTGCAGCAGGACGGCCGGCTGAGTCACGTGGATCTCGCCGGCCGCGTGGGCCTGTCGCCAACGCCTTGCACGCGTCGCGTGCGGCAACTCGAACAGCAGGGCGTCATCCGCGGTTATTCGGCCATCGTCGAGCCCAAGCGGGTCGGGCAGCACGTGCGCGCATTCATCCAGATCAAGCTGGAGCGCCATACGGACGACGTGATCGAGCGATTCCGGCGTACGCTGGAGGAACGGCCGGAAGTCGTCTCCGCCCATGCCATGACCGGCGAAATGGATTTTTTGTTGCAGGTCATGGTGCCGGATCTCGATGCCCTCGGCCGGTTCACGCTGCACCAGCTCCTGAAACTGCCTGGCGTACGTGACGTCCATTCTAGCCTGGTGCTGGAGACGCTGAAGGCGGAGGCACGCGTGCCGCTCGACGCTGCGCTGCAGTAGAATTGCCGGGGCGCCGCGAACCGAGTCCCGCGGCCGCTGTCCCAACAGGACCATTTCGCCCTGGGAGGCTGCGCCATGACCCGTCTGACCCTCGCGATTCTCGCCCTCACGGTGACGGGATACGCCCACGCAACCTGCATCTATCCGCGCGCGCCCCAGCGCGTGCCGGACGGCAAGACCGCAACCTACGAGGAAATGGTCGCCGGGCAGAAGGCAGTGCAGCAGTTCAACGAAGACATCACGGCGTACAACGCCTGCCTCGACCTGGAGATGAGCGCGTACGTCCAGAGCGGCTCGTACGACGAAAACCGCCTCAACGAACTGCGCCAGGTTCAGGCCAAGAAAAACAACGCCGCCGTCGACGAAGTGCAGTCCGTCGCGGACCAGTTCAACGAACAGCTGCGGATCTTCAAGGCCCGCGACAAGCAAGACTGACGCCGGAGCCCGATGCTGACGCCCGCCGACGCCGATGCGGCGATCGCCGCAGCGCTTGCGGTGGCGGCGACCGAACGAGTCCCATTGTCCGCCTGCGTCGGCCGCGTGCTGCGGGAACCCGTTTACGCGGAACGGGATGCTCCCCCATTCGACCGCGTCACCATGGACGGGATTGCGATCGCGTCCGCGGCGCTCGGGCGGCGCGATTTCCGCATCGCGGGAGTGCAGGCGGCGGGCCAGCCGCCGCTGACGCTGCCGGGTCCGGCCGACTGCATCGAAGTGATGACCGGCGCGATGTTGCCCGCCGGATGCGACACCATTGTGCCCGTCGAGCGGCTGACGGTTGCGAATGGAACGGCGACGATCGCCGCTGACTACGCGCCGCAAGCCGGGCAGTTCGTCCACCGGCAGGCGGCCAACGCGAAGTCCGGCGATCGTCTGCTCGATCCGGGCATGCGACTCGGCGCGCCGGAGATCGCGATCGCGGCGTCGGCCGGCCTGACCGGACTCGATGTCTCCCGCCAGCCGCGCATCGCCATCATCTCTACCGGCGATGAACTGATCGAACCCGGAATGCCCCTCGCTCCCCACCAGGTGCGACGCTCGAATGCCTATGGACTGGCTGCAGCGCTTCGGGGCGCGGGGTTCAGAGCGGCAACCGACCTGCACCTTCCGGACGATCCGGCGACCCTGCAAACCAAACTCGCCCAGGTGCTCGACCAGCATGACGTGCTGGTGTTGTCCGGTGGCGTTTCCGCCGGGCGCTTCGATCACGTTCCGGCGGCACTCGCCGCGCTCGGTGTCCGGAAGGTGTTCCATCACGTCGCGCAACGCCCGGGCCGCCCCATGTGGTTTGGCGCGGGCACCGGCGGAACCCTCGTTTTTGCGCTGCCGGGAAACCCGGTGTCCGTGCTCGTCTGCCTCGTGCGCTACGTCATTCCGGCTCTGATCCGGCGGGCCGGTGCGGAGCCCCCGCCGCGGGCAGTTTTCCGCTTGTCGCGTGAATACCCCTTCCCGGCGCCGCTCACCTGTTTCCTGCCGGTCGCCGTCAGGTACGATCCGGACGGAACGCACCGGGCCGAACCGCGGCCAACCGGCGGTTCCGGCGATTTCATCTCGCTGGCCGGAACCGACGGCTTCGTCGAGTTGCCGCCAGGTCCAGCGATCCACCCGGAAGGACTCACCGTGCCGTTCCAGCACTGGTAAACCATGAACGACGAACCCGCCCACCGGCTGATACCGCTTTCGGCGCCGCAGGCAGCAGCGGACGCGCGCGGCCGCCCGCTCGCCGACCTGCGCATCTCGGTGATGGACCGCTGCAACTTCCGTTGTCCGTACTGCATGCCCCGCGCGACATTCGGCGACAACTACCGGTTCCTGGCGACCGCCGAGCGGCTGTCGTTCGACGAGATCGTGCGCCTCGCGCGGCGCTTCGCGGCACAGGGCGTGCGCAAGATCCGGCTGACGGGTGGCGAGCCGCTGTTGCGCTCCGGGGTCGCGGACCTGGTCGGCGAGCTCTCGGCAATCGACGGCATCGCGGACCTGGCGCTGACCACCAACGGCGTCCTGCTGGCCCAGCACGCGGCCGAGCTCAGAGCCAACGGACTGAAGCGCGTCACCGTCAGCCTCGATACGCTGGACCCGGACACGTTCCGCCGGATGAGCGGCGGTTTCGACGGGCTCGAGCGTGTGCTGGATGGCATCCGCGCGGCTGATGAAGCGGGGCTCGCGCCGATCAAGATCAATGCGGTGATCCAGCGCGGCGTTAACGACGGCCAGGCGCTCGCGATGGCCCGCCACTTCCGCGGCAGCGGCGTCGTCCTGCGGTTCATCGAATACATGGACGTCGGCAATCGCAATGACTGGGAGCGCGCGCTGGTGGTGCCGTCGCGCGAGCTGCGCGATGCGATTTCCGCGCTGCATCCGCTGGTGCCGGTCGCCGGCAGCTATCGCGGCGAAGTGGCCGAACGCTATGCCTATGCGGACGGCGCCGGCGAAATCGGCTTCATTTCTTCGGTCAGCCAGCCGTTCTGCGGTGACTGCACGCGCGTGCGCCTGTCCTCGGACGGCGTCTTATATACCTGCCTGTTCGCGACCCAGGGCACCGACCTGCGCGCGCCGCTGCGCGCCGGCGCCACGGACGAGGAATTGTCGCAGCTGATCCGTTCCACGTGGCGGCGGCGCGAAGACCGTTACAGTGAGCTGCGCAGGCCGTCGCCGGCGGAGCAGCCATTGCGCAAGATCGAGATGTACTACATTGGCGGATGACGACTCCATGGCGCTGTCTCATGTCGGCGATGCGGGGCGTCCTGCCATGGTGGACGTGAGCGCGAAGCTGCCAACGCTCCGCGTCGCGACGGCTGAGGCGCGCCTGCGATTTCCGCGCGATGCGTTCGCGGCGCTGCGGTCATCCGGCTTCGCAACGGCAAAAGGGCCGGTCTTCAATACGGCAATCGTCGCCGGCACGCTCGCCGCCAAGCGTACGCATGAACTGATTCCCTTCTGCCATCCGCTCGGACTCGAGCGCTGCGACATCGTGATCGACGCTGAAGGCGACGACCTGATCGTCGTGCGCTGCACCACCGCCGTGCATCACCGCACCGGCGTCGAGATGGAGGCGCTTACGGGCGCCGCGGTCGCCGCCCTTGCTGTCTACGACATGTGCAAATCGCTCTCGCACGACATCGTGATCGAGGCGACGCGCCTGGTTTCGAAGACCGGCGGCAAGAGCGACTTCGCCATGGCGCCGCCGCCGTGACGCCGCTGTACGGGCTGGTGCTGGCGGGCGGCCGGTCGCGGCGCATGCAGGCCGACAAGGCCGCGCTCAGCTATGGCTCGCGACCGCAGCTCGCGCTCGCCTTTGACCTCCTGGCGCCGCGCGTTGATGCCGCGTGGATCTCGGTCCGCGCGGATCAGGCGGCCGATACGCTGCGCGCCCGGTTTCCACAAGTCATCGACGGCGGCGTCGGCGAGGGTCCGATTGCCGGCATCGTCGCCGCGCAGGGACAGGAGCCCACCGCGGCATGGCTGGTGCTGGCCTGCGATCTGCCGTTTCTCGACGGTGCGACACTCGACCAGTTGATCGCCGACCGGGATCCGGAGCGGCAGGCGACGGCATTTCGCAGCGTCCATGACGGGCTGCCCGAGCCGCTGTGTGCGATCTACGAACCCGCGAGCCGCCAGCCGATTCTGGATTACATCGCGGCCGGCGGCTCCTGTCCGCGAAAGTTCCTGCTCTGCCAGGACACGCTGCTGCTGGATGCGGTGAACGCGCAGGCGCTCGACAATGCCAATACGCCGCAGGATCTCGCCGCGGTGCGCGCCGCCTTCGCGGCTTCGAGCGCCGGCTGATGCCGCGCTTACGCCTGCGCTATTTTGCGTCGCTGCGCGAAGAAGCCGGCCGCGCCGCCGAGTCGATCGAGACCACGGCCGCAACCCCTGCCGCGCTCTATCGTGAGCTGGCCGTGCGCCACGGATTCCGGCTTTCGCAGGCGCAGTTGCAGGTGGCCGTGAACTCCGCGTTTGCCGACTGGGACCGGGCGCTCGCCGATGATGACGAGGTGGTATTCATTCCACCGGTGGCCGGCGGATGAATGACTTCCGGTTTACGCGCACGCCGATCGACCCGGCCGCCGAGGCCGGCCCGCTCGCTGCGGCGGAGGCCGGCGGTTTCGCGAGTTTCGAGGGCCGCGTGCGCGACCACAATGAGGGCCGCGCGGTGGCCGGGCTCGACTACGAGGCATTCGAGGAGCTCGCCATCGCCGAGGGCGGACGAATCGTCGCGGACGCCGTGCGCCGGCATGGCGCGACCGGCGCGGCTTGCGTGCACCGGCTCGGCGCGCTCGCGATCGGCGACGTGGCCGTCTGGGTCGGCGCTGCGAGCGCGCACCGGGCGGAGGCCTTCGCCGCCTGTCGCGAGATCCTCGACGAGATCAAGCACCGGCTGCCGATCTGGAAGCGCGAGCAGTACACCGACGGCAGCCGTCACTGGGTCAATTGCGAGCGCTGCGCCGCGCCCGTCGCGGAGTTCGATTACTCGCGCCAGGCCGCGCTTCCCGAGATCGGCGAGGCCGGCCAGCGCCGCCTCGCCGAGGCCTCGGTCGTCGTCGTCGGCGCCGGAGGCCTCGGATCTGCCGTACTCGCAGGCCTCGCCGGCGCCGGTGTCGGCACGATCCATGTCATCGATCACGATGTCGTCGAAGCGTCGAACCTGCATCGTCAGCCCTTGTATTCGCCGGCCGACGTCGGACAGCCGAAAGCGGAAGCCGCGGCGCGGCGCCTCTGCGCCTACAACCCGTCGATCCGCGTGCGGCCTCATTCCAGGAAGTTCGATGCGGCCAGTGCTGACGGACTGCTGGCGCGCGGCGACGTCGTCGTGGATTGCAGCGACAACTTTGCGACGAAGTTCCTGATCAACGATGCGGCCGTGCGCGCGGGCCGCCCGGCCGTGATCGCCAGCGTCTATCAGTACGAAGGCCAGCTGCAGGTCGTACGTGCGGATGCGCGCGGCTCCTGCCTGCGCTGTCAGTGGCCGGAGGCGACGAAGGACGGCCTGGTCGGTAACTGCCGACAGGCCGGCGTGCTCGGTCCCGTGCCGGCCGTACTCGGCAGCCTGCAGGCGATGGAAGTCCTGAAGCTGCTGCTCGGCCTTCCGGGCCAGATGCGGGATGAAGTCCTGCTCATCGACCTGCTCGACCTCGGTCTGCGACGCATGCAGGCGCCGCGGCATGCCGACTGCACCGACGCCTGCGTGCGCGTCGCAGCCGGCGAAACGATTGCGCTTGCAGACGTCGACGTGACCTGGCCGCTGGCGGAGGCCGGCGCCCGGGGATTCCGGGTGGTGGACATACGGGAGCAATACGAAAGCGCGGCGGAGCCGATGCCGATCGCGGGCCATGCCTCGGTGCCGATGGGGCGATTGCTCGCCGGCGGGCTGCCGGACGATGCGTCAGCCCGCTACCTGCTGGTGTGCACGCATGGCATCAGGAGCCGGGCCGCGGCGGAGGCGCTGCGCGCCATCGGACGAAACAATGTGTGGTCCCTGCGCGGCGGGCTCGCGGCCGCCGGCAACGGAGGCGCATCAGAAAGCGAAGTGCTCGGCCGGCAATCCCATCAGTGAATCGGCGCCGGCGCCCAGGGCGTCGAGGTGGGCTTCGGCCCGCGGCAACAACCGCTGGAAGTAGAAGCGCGCAGTGGCGAGCTTGGCTTCATGGAATTCCGCTTCCGCCCCGCCTTTTTTCAGCGCCGCCGTCGAGACTGCCGCCATGCGCGCCCAGCACCAGGCCAGGCACAGGTAGCCGGTGAGCTGCAGGTAGTCCATCCCCGCGGCGCCAATTTCATCCGGATCGCGGGCGGCGCGCAGCGCGACGGCCTCGGTCGCTTCGCTCCACTCCTTCAGCAGCCCGGTCAGGCGCGTGATGAACTCGGACAGCTCCTCCGAACTCGCATGGCGCTCGCAGAACCCGCCGATCACGCCGCCGAGTGCCCGCGCCAGCGCGCCGCCTGTGCCCAGCACCTTGCGGCCGAGCAGGTCCTGGGCCTGCACGCCATTCGTACCTTCGTAGATCGCCGTGATGCGTGCGTCGCGGAAAAACTGCTCGACGCCGGTTTCCCGGACATAGCCGTGGCCGCCGTGCACCTGCAACGCGTGGCTCGTGCATTCAAGCGACATGTCGGTCAGGAAGCCCTTCACGACCGGCGTGAGGATCGCGAGCAGCCCCCCGGCGCGTTCGCGCTCCGCAGGATCCGGGTGACGCAAGGCGCTATCCATCTGCAGGCCGGCGTAATAATTCAGCACGCGAGCGCCTTCGATCAGCGCCTTCTGCGTCAACAGCATGCGTCGCACGTCCGCATGGCCGATGATCGGGTCGGCGCCGGCGCTGCCGCCGCCGTCCGACGTGCGACCCTGCCGGCGCTCGCGCGCGTAGGCGAGCGCCACCTGGTACGCGCCCTCGCACTGCGCGAGTCCCTGGAGTCCGACCCAGAGCCGGGCATGGTTCATCATCGTGAACATGCACCGGAGGCCGCCGTTGACCTCGCCGATCAGCCAGCCGCGCGAATCGTCGAAATTCATCACGCAGGTGGCCGAGCCGTGGATGCCGAGCTTGTGCTCGATGCTCGCGCAGGAGACGCCATTCGCTGCGCCGGGCCCGCCCGCTGCGTCGGGCAGCAACTTCGGCACCAGGAACATGCTGATGCCGCGCGATCCCGGCGGCGCGTCCGGCAGCTTCGCCAGCACCATGTGCACGATGTTCTCGGTCAGGTCATGCTCACCGCTGGTGATGAAGATCTTCGTGCCGCTGACGCGATAGCCGCCGGCACCGTCGGCCACCGCGCGCGTGCGCATCAGCCCGAGATCCGTGCCGGCATGGGGTTCGCTCAGCACCATCGTGCCGCTCCACGCACCACTCACGAGCTTTGGCAAATAGACGCGCTTGAGTTCGTCGGTCCCGTGCCGTTCGAGGCAGAGCACCGCGCTGTCCGTGAGGCCGCTGTACAGCTTCCAGGACATGTTGGCCGAGACCATCATCTCCCCGACCGGCCCGCCGAGGCTCTCCGGCAGTCCCTGGCCGCCCGACTCGACCGGTCCGCACAGTGCCGCCCAGCCATCGGAGACATACTGGCGATAGGCGTCGACGAAACCGGGAGGCGTGATGACGCGTCCGTCCGGCTCGCGCCGGACGCCGATGCGATCGCCCGGCTCGTTGGTCGGCGCGATCACGTTCTCGGCAAAGCGCGCGCATTCGTCGAGCACGCTGTCGATCAGTTCCTGATTGACGTCGTCACGCCCGAGCGCCCGGTAGTGCTGGGCGGCGCCGAGCACCTCGTGCAGGACGTAGCGGAATTCGCGGAGTGGCGCCTGGTATTGCGGCATGCCGGAGATCCGGCCTCAGCCGGTTTTCTCCGCGCAGGTGATGCAGCGATCGGAATACGGCAGCGCCTGGAGCCGGCGCGTGTCGATCGGCTTGCCGCACTGGCTGCAGACGCCGTAGGTGCCCTGGTCGAGCTGCGCCAGCGCGCGATTGATCTGCGCGAGTTCGGCCGCGGTCGCTTCGCCGATCCCGGCCAGCACGGCGTCATTTTCCATCTGGACGACCTGCTCGGCGAAATCCTTGTCGAGCGGCCCCGACGAGCGCGTGATGTCGGCGTGCACCTTGGCCGCGCGCACCAGCAGCTCCTGTTTCTGGGCCAGCAGTTTCGTCCGGACCGCGTCAAATTCCGTCGCCATGGGACCTCCCTGTGCTGACGGACGGGCGGCGGCCGACACCGGCTACCGCCCGCGGTCCTTCAGTTTACCTGTACTTCAACGGTCCTTGCGCGGCTTACGGGCTGTTTCGGCACCCTGACCGTCAGGATGCCGTTCTTGCTCTCGGCCCGGACGGAATCAGTGTCCGCATCTTCCGGCAGCCGGAAGCTGCGCGAGAAATCGCCGTAGAAGCTCTCCACGCGATGGACTTTTTCGTCCTTGTGCTCGAACTCGTTGCGGCGCTCCCCGCTGATCGTGAGCACGCCCTCTTCAATCGTGACCTTGACGTCTTCCTTGCTGACTTCCGGCAATTCCGCCTTGATCAGGTATTCGGTCTCGGTCTCGGAGATATTCGCGGCCGGCGTCCAGGCCCGGCCATCGGGCTCGGCGGCGGTCGCGGACCGGGGGGCCGGCATGCGGCCGAGGTACGGCGTGTAACGGGCAAAAATGTCGTCCAGTTCCCTGAACGGTTCCCAGCGAATCAATGTCATGGTCCTGCTCCTTGCGAGGGTTTGTTGGCCTGGTCGCCAGCATTGGGGCGCCTTTCCCCGCATACAAGACCGCGCCGCGCCGTTGCCACTGATTGCCCCGCGCCCGTAATATCAGGCTCGACTTCTGGCGAGGGAGCCGCATGGGCCGCGATCACAACCCGGTACCCGGACAGTGGTATGAAAGCCTCGAAGATGAGGAAGTCTTTCAGGTCCTCTCGATCGACGAGGATTCGGAACTGATCGAGTTGCAGTACGAGGACGGCGACGTCGAAGAAATCGACTATGAAACCTGGCAGGAGCTCGACCTCGACCTGACCGAGGAGCCGGAAGGCTGGTCCGGCTCCGACGACGACGACGACAAGGACGACGAAGAAGAAGACGATGAAGACGACGACGACTGGGACGATGACGATGAAGAGGACGAGGACGATGACGACGAAGACGACGAGGAGTACGGCAACCGCGACGATTACTGAGCGTCCACGGAACCGAGGAGATCGAGCATGAAAGCCCTGCTGGCGGCGTTGACGTTCCTGGCGCTTGCAGCCTGCGCGACGACCGCGCCCGATCCGGAGTCAGGCGCGAAACGGGCACCCGACCAGAACCGGAAGATGGTGCGCACGACCGACTGCGTCTTTCAGAACTCCATCTCGGGATTCAATGCGCTGGACAACCGCTATGTCGTTCTTTACGGCGGCGGCAGCCGGACGGCATATCTGGTCGAGGTCGCAGGGGGTTGCTTCGACGTGAAGAACCGGCCGACTCTCGCCGCCGTCGACGGCGACGGCAATGGCCAGATCTGCGGATTCGGGCGCGACTACATCGCCTACCGTGAATTCGGGCGGCTCGAGCAATGCCGCATCCTGTCGATCGAGAAGCTCTCCGACCTGCGCCGCTACGAGGTGCTGGGCGAATCGCCGCCGACGCGCCGGGACCGGAAGGAGGACGACGAGGATGAAGAAAAGACCGACGATTCCGGCAGCCCTTGAGCAGCCCTTGAAATGAACCCTGGCAGCACCCATCCGGATCAACCATGAAACGCGTACTCCTGTTCGTCCTGACCAATTTCGCGATATTGATCGTCGCGAGTGTCACCTTGCGCCTGCTCGGCGTCGAACCCTGGCTCAATGAGCAGGGCATCAACTTCAATTCGCTGCTGATATTCGGCGCCCTGCTGGGCTTCGGTGGCGCCTTCCTGTCGCTCGCCATCTCCAAGTGGATGGCGAAACGCATGATGGGCGTCAAGGTCATCGCCCAGCCCCAGAACGAACACGAGGTGTGGCTGGTCGAGACGGTGCGCCGGCAGGCGCAGCAGGCCGGCATCGGCATGCC
>JALYJS010000372.1 GCA_030799345.1 Pseudomonadota bacterium
GAGAGGGGACTGTCCACTTTGCCGCGCAGCGGCGAAGGTGGACTGTCCCCTCTCCAAGTCTTCAGATTCCCGCGGCCTTCTTCAAGGCCTCGGCCCGGTCGGTCCGTTCCCAGCTGAAGGCCGTGAATCGGTCCCGGCGGCGGCCTTCGCCACGGGCATCGTCCTGCCAATCGTATTCCATCTCGACCGGTGCGCGCCCGAAATGCCCGTAGGACGCTGTTTCGCGGTACATCGGGTGGATCAGGTCGAGCATGCGGATGATGCCAAACGGCCTCAGGTCGAAGTGTGCCGCGACCAGCTTTTCGAGACGTGCGTCCGGAATGCGCCCGGTGCCAAAGGTATTGACGGTGACCGAGGTGGGCTTCGCAACGCCAATGGCGTAGGACACCTGGATCTCGCAGCGGCGCGCGAGGCCCGCCGCGACCAGGTTTTTGGCGACATATCGCGCGGCATACGCCGCCGAACGATCGACCTTGGACGGATCCTTGCCCGAGAACGCGCCGCCGCCATGGCGGGCCATGCCGCCGTAACTGTCGACGATGATCTTGCGTCCGGTCAGGCCGCAGTCGCCGACGGGCCCGCCGGTGACGAAGCGACCGGTCGGGTTGATGTGGTATTTCGTGCGGCGGCTGAGCCAGCGCGCCGGCAGGACCGGCTTGATGATCTCTTCCATGACTGCTTCGCGCAGGACTTTCTGGCTGACGTCCGGCGAGTGCTGCGTCGAGAGCACGACTGCCTCGATGCCGACCGGGCGGTGGTCGCGGTAGGCGAAGGTGAGCTGGCTCTTGGCGTCGGGACGGAGCCACGGCAGCTTCGACTTCCGGCCTTTGCGGACCTTCGCCTGTCGTTCGACCAGCTTGTGCGCGTAGTGGATCGGGGCGGGCATCAGGACCGAGGTTTCATCGGTGGCATAGCCGAACATGAGGCCCTGGTCGCCGGCACCCTGGTCCTCGGGCTGCCCGCGATCGACGCCTTGCGCGATGTCGGGCGACTGCTTGCCGATGATGTTGACGACGCCGCAGGTCCTGCCGTCGAAGCCGACGTCCGAGGATGTGTAGCCGATGTCGCAGATGACGCCGCGCACCAGGGCCTCGAGGTCCACCCAGGCGCGGGTCGAAACCTCGCCTGCGACCACGGCGACACCGGTTTTCACCAGCGTTTCGCAGGCCACGCGCGCTTTCGGGTCGCGCGCGAGGATTGCGTCCAGCACGGCGTCGGAGATCTGGTCGGCGACCTTGTCCGGGTGCCCTTCGGATACCGACTCGGAAGTGAACAGGTAGTCGCCTGACATTCGAAAAATTATACGCCATGGGCGACAATGCGCGTTTGCTGCCGGAGTTCCCCGATGCCGAGTCGCCGCGACCTTGCCAATGCCATCCGGGCCCTCAGCATGGATGCCGTGCAGCGCGCCAACTCGGGCCACCCGGGCATGCCGATGGGCATGGCCGACATCGCCGAAGTGCTCTGGCGCGACTTCCTGAAGCACAATCCCGGGAATCCGTCCTGGGCCGACCGCGACCGATTCGTGCTTTCGAACGGCCACGGCTCAATGCTCCTGTATTCCGTCCTGCACCTGACCGGCTACCCGCTCGGCATCGACGAGCTCAGGAATTTCCGCCAGCTCGGCGCGCGCACCGCGGGTCACCCCGAGCGTGAGATCGAGATCGGCATCGAGACCACGACGGGTCCGCTCGGCCAGGGCATCGCGAATGCCGTCGGCATGGCGCTCACGGAGAAGAAGCTTGCCGTGGCCTTCAACCGGCCCGGGTACGAGATCGTCGACCACCACACCTGGGTGTTCCTCGGCGATGGTTGCCTGATGGAAGGCATCTCGCACGAGGCCTGCGCGCTCGCGGGAACCTGGGGACTCGGCAAGCTGATCGCCTTCTACGATGACAACGGCATTTCAATCGACGGCGAAGTGGCCGGCTGGTTCACGGACGACACGCCGAAGCGCTTCGAAGCCTACGGCTGGCAGGTGATTCGCGCGGTCGACGGCCATGACCCGGAGGCGATTGCGCGTGCGATCCGCCGTGCGAAACGCGAAAAGGGCAAACCGACGCTGATCTGCTGCAAG
>JALYJS010000406.1 GCA_030799345.1 Pseudomonadota bacterium
TCGAACTCGGCAGTCTGTCGACGCTACGCCTGACGCGTCCGGCCGCAGCGGTCACCGACGGCGATCTCGAGGCGATGATCGATAGCCTGCGCAAGCAGCGCCCGGACTGGACCGAGGTCAGCCGCGGATGCCAGGACGGCGACCGCATCACGCTCGACTTCGAGGGAAAGATCGACGGCGAGGCATTCGAAGGCAACCGCAGCGAGAACCTGTCGATCGTACTCGGCGCTGGCCGACTGCTGCCGGACTTCGAGAACGGCGTGCGCGGCGCCGCGGCCGGCGAATCGCGCGATTTCGACCTGCGCTTTCCCGACGAGTATCCAGCCCGGTCGGTTGCCGGCAAGACCGCGCGTTTTCACGCGACCGTGCACACCGTGGAGGAAAGCCACCTGCCCGCCGTGGACGACAAGTTCTGCGAAGCCTTCGGCGTGACCGATGGTGGCATCGCGGCGCTCCGCGCCGAGGTGCGCGACAACATGGAGCGCGAACTCGCGCAGGCGATCAGCGCGCGGGTCAAGTCGCAGGTCATGGACCAGCTGCTTGCGGCCAATCCGATCGCGGTGCCCAGGGCGCTGGTCGAGGCCGAGATCCGCGACATGCAGATGGAGCTGTTGCGGCGTGCAGGTTCCCGCGATTCGCGGCAACTGCCGCCGCGCGAGAACTTCGAGCAAGCGGCCCGGCGCCGGGTGGCGCTCGGGCTGATCCTGAACGAAGTGATCCGCCAGGCCGGGATCAAGCCGGATGCCGCACAGGTACAGTCGCGGCTCGATGAAATTGTGGTCGGTTACTCGGACCCGGAAGAGGCGCGGCGCCAGTATCTGCAGAACGAGGCGGCAACGCGCCAGCTGCAGATGTCCGTACTCGAAGACCAGGCCGTGGCCTGGGTGGCGAGCGTGGCACAGGTGACGGATCAGCCGGGCAGCTTCAAGGACATCATGAACTTCGGTGCTGACGAAGCGTCCGAGGAATGAGGTGAGCAACGTGGTAGACAGGGGCACGACGAAAGCATTGAACCTGGTTCCCATCGTGGTCGAGCAGACCGCGCGCGGGGAACGGTCCTACGACATCTATTCGCGGCTGCTGAAAGAGCGGGTCGTGTTCATCGTCGGGGAAGTCGAAGACCAGATGGCGAACCTGATCGTCGCGCAGCTCCTGTTCCTCGAGTCCGAGAATCCGGACAAGGACATCCACCTGTACATCAATTCGCCGGGCGGCGCCGTGACTGCGGGCCTTGCGATCTACGACACGATGCAGTTCGTCAAGCCTGACATCAGCACGATCTGCGTCGGCCAGGCGGCCAGCATGGGTGCGGTGCTGCTCGCGGCCGGCGCCAAGGGCAAACGCTTCGCGCTGCCTCATTCGCGCATCATGGTCCATCAGCCGCTGGGCGGATTCCATGGCCAAGCGACCGACGTCGAGATCCACGCCCGCGAGATCCTCGATGCGAAAAGCCGCCTGAACGCCATTATTGCCAATCACACCGGTCAGCCACTCGAGAAAGTCAGCAGAGACCTGGACCGGGACAATTTCATGAGCGGCGAACAGGCGCGCGAGTACGGTATTGTGGATTCGGTGCTCGACCGGCGCGGGCTGCTGCCGGTCGCCGGCAAGACCTAAATGAGATTTCGCACCCGATAGCGACGGCAACTAGTTGAGTTGAAAAGGATTTTACCCGCCGAAACCGGCATGCTATAAGACGGCAGCCGGCCACCCGGCGAACGAGGGCCACGCATGGTCGACGACACTCGGGGCAAGCACGATGACGGCAAGCTGCTGTATTGCTCGTTCTGTGGCAAGAGCCAGCACGAAGTCCGCAAGCTGATCGCCGGCCCGTCAGTGTTCGTCTGCGACGAGTGCGTCGAGCTCTGCAACGACATCATCCGCGAGGAACTCGAGGAAAAGCAGGAGCGGTCGCGCGATCGCCTGCCAAAGCCCCACGAGATACGAAAGGTCCTCGACGAATACGTGATCGGACAGGACCGGGCCAAGAAGATCCTGTCGGTAGCGGTGTACAACCACTACAAGCGGCTGCAGGCCCGTCCGGGCGACAAGCGCCACCGCAACGACAGGGACGAGGTCGAGCTCTCCAAGAGCAATATCCTGCTGATCGGCCCGACCGGCTCCGGCAAGACATTGCTGGCGCAGACCTTGGCGCGCATCCTGGATGTCCCCTTCACAATGGCAGATGCGACGACGCTGACCGAAGCGGGCTATGTCGGCGAGGACGTCGAGAACATCATCCAGAAGCTGTTGCAGAAGTGCGATTACGACGTCGAGAAAGCGCAGACCGGCATTGTCTACATCGACGAGATCGACAAGATCTCGCGCAAGTCCGATAACCCCTCGATCACCCGCGATGTCTCGGGCGAGGGCGTGCAGCAAGCATTGCTCAAGATCATGGAGGGGACCATTGCTTCCG
>JALYJS010000410.1 GCA_030799345.1 Pseudomonadota bacterium
ATCCCGGACGGCCGCGACTGCCGGCCGCACCCAGTCGTTGGCCTGACCGCGACGGCTCTGCACATCGCGCAATGCCTTCTCGAGCGCATCGAACTGCCGCATGCGCACATAGAGCAGCATCGACACCTCGGGAGACGCCGAAGGAGCGAGATCGAGCTCTCGTGCCTTTGCGAGCAGGGAGGCGGCTTCCCGATCGTCGTCGGCCCATAGCGCCAGGACTGCCTGACGCAAGAAGACTGCCGGCGACAGCGGATCGTTGACCAGCGCCAGTTCGGCCTCCCTCTTGGCCGCCGCGGAATTCCCCAGCGCGCCCAACATCTGGGAATGCAGGAGCCGCACCTCGGTATCGTCGGGGGTCGCTGCGAGCGCCTCGCGGAACGCAGCCTCTGCATCGATCCAGCGATTGCGCTCGAGCCCGAGCCAGGCCTGCACCGCATGCCCCTCTGCCGACATGCCCGTTTCCCTCGCGACGGTGGCGAGTGCCCGATCCGCGCAAGCGATGGCGGCCGCGGACTCCGAGGGCGCCGCATTAGGGAGCAGCGTGCAGGCCCAGGCGAGCGCAAATTGCGCACGCAAGAAGCCCGGATCTGCCGCGATGGACTTCTCGAGCAGGTCAATCGCCGCGCGAAGCCCTTCCTCGCCGCGGCGCGCGAGTTGCTGCCGGCCCTGCAAGTACAACCGATACGCTTCCGGATTGGCGGGAGCTGCCTCGACGATCGAAACCTGCGCGATCCCGGCCGACGCTTCCGGCTGCCTTCGCCTCAACGCTTGTGCAACCGACGCCGCGATATCGGCCTGCACGCTGAATAGTTCGCCGAAGCCACGATCGTACGAGTCGGACCAGATCTCCGTGCCGGTCGCGCTGTCGGCCAGGTGAACAGTGATGCGCAAGTGGTCATTCGAGGCGCGCACGCTTCCGGTCAACAGATGGGTCGCACCGAGCGCCTGCGCCGCCTCGGTGAGATCCGCATCACCACTTCGGAATCGAAGCGCCGAATTGCGCGCGACCACGCGAATTCCATTGACTCGCGCCAGGCTGATCGTCAGCTCATCCGTCAGCCCGTCCGCGAGGTCCGACTCGCCGCCGTTGCTGCCCTGACCTGCGAGCGGCAGCACGGCAAGCCGCACGTGCCCGTCCGTCCTTGCGTCGGTCCCGCGCGTCAGCCACCAGAAGCCCAGCGCCGCAATGATCGCAAGACCCGCGACTGCGGTCGTCCATACCAGCAGGCTCGATCGGGGAACTGGTGTTGCCGCTTGTTTCGTCGGGGCGGGCGCCTCGACCGGCGCGATGAGCGTATATCCGACGCGCGGGATGGTGCGAACGAAGCGCGGATCCTGCGCGTCGTCCTCCAGTTGCGATCGCAGCAATGAAATCGCCCGCGACAGGACCTCGTCCGAGACGACCCGGCCGTTCCAGACTTCCTCGATGAACCGCTCGCGCGTGACGACCTGCGGCGCGTGCTCGGCGAGGCACAGCAGCACGCCCATGGTCTTCGGTTCGAGCTGAATTGACCGGCCGTCCGCCTCCAGCCGGCAGAGATCGGGCCGTACCTGCCAGTTGCCCAGCCGAAAACCCCGCGCCAGCGAAGGTTTCCCGGAGGAAGCTTCGCCGCGGAGCGCTCGGACGATATGGCTGGTGCCGCTCTTGTCCATCCCCGGATACCGTGCGACAGGAGCGGCGAGTTGTACACAGCGCGTTGCTGGCTGGTGTCGGATAGGGACTTTCGTCGCTTTGTTAGTGAGGTGCGTTAACTCCCATGCCATAACCTATTGTTTTATATTCACAAAACGGTCTGCTCAAAATTTAATCAATCCGTCATTAATGCAGGAATGGTCGAAGAGGCGATCACAGGGCGACCCGTGATCCACAGAGTTATCCACACATTTTGTGGATAATCAAAAAACCGTAATAAATCCCGCTACTTACCTTAAGCCTGCCGCGCCCTTTGGGACCGTCTTGAACGAAAAGGGTGCTCCCGATAGACTGCGCGCCCCCTCGCACCACGCCATGGGAAGCACTGCAATGAAAGACGACATCCACCCGAAATACACCGAGATCACGGTGACGTGCACCTGTGGCAACAGCTTCCAGACGCGCTCGACGCTCGGCACGAACCTCGAAGTCGAAGTCTGCTCGAACTGCCACCCGTTCTACACGGGCAAGCAGAAGATCGTGGATTCGGGCGGCCGCGTCGATCGCTTCCGCAAGAAGTACGGCCTGAAATAAGTCCGGCCGGACGGCAGGCGCCGTCAACTTTCAGAGGTCCCCCACGTCTAATCCGGGACCGGTACCCTTGGGGCCGGGCCCGGAGACATTAATGCGTCCATTTCCCGCCAAGCTTGCCTGCCTGCTGGCGTTCGCCGCGGTGACTTTCATTGCTGGAGGTCCGGTCTTCGGCGCCGAGGAGAAAGCCGAGGAGAAAATTGAAAAGCCGCAGAAGGACAGCAAGGAAGTCCAGACGGCCAAGAAGATGCACATCATGTTCACCCAGCAGATGGGTGTGCATGGGAGCCTCGAACTCCAGGAATACGTCCAGCGGGTCGGCGAGAAACTCGCGGCCGTCAGCGAGCGGCCCGAGCTCGACTGGCACTTCACGATCGTCGACACCGACGACGTGAACGCCTTCGCGACCATGGGCGGATACGTCTACATCTCGCGCGGCATCCTGCCCTACTTCCAGAGCGAGGCGGACCTCGCCGCCGTGCTTGGCCACGAGATCGGGCACATCACCGCGGAACACCTGAAAAAGCAGAATCGCAAGGGCATGCTCTCCGGCCTTGCAAGCGCAGCGACCGCAATTTTCACCGGCATGCCGGCGCTCGCGGACCTCACCAACATGGCGGGCCAGGCGATCATCAGCGGCTACGGCCGGGAGGCCGAGCTCGAGTCAGACCGGCTCGGCGCGAGTTATCTCGTCAAGTCCGGCTACGACCCGGAAGCGATGATCAATGTGATCTCGACGCTGAAAGCCCAGGACACTTTCGAGCGCGAGCGCGCGAGGCTCGAGGGCCGCGAACCGCGCCTCTACCACGGCGTATTCGCCTCCCATCCCGATAACGACACGCGCCTGCAACAGGCGGTCGCATCCGCCGGAAGGAACGCGGCCGCTGCGACCGGCAACACGTCGAATAGGGAGGGCTTCCTGCAGGCGATCGAAGGCCTGCCGGTCGGCTCGAGCGAGCGCCAGGGCATGGTGCGCGAGAACCGCTTCTATCATTCCGACATGCAGTTCACGTTGGCCTTCCCGCGCGGGTGGCAGATCCTGAACCAGCCGGACAAGATCCTCGCCATTGCTCCGAACAAGGAGCACGTCATGGAAATCAGGACCCAGGGTCCGCCGGCTGACCTCACGAATCCGAGGGACTTCGCGATGCGCGGGCTCGGCAGTCGCCGCCTCGACCAGACCGATACCTACGAAGTCAACGGGCTCAAGGCTTGGACCGGCATCGTGCGCGGCGATCCTTCGCCCTTTGGCCAGTCGACGAACGTGCGTTACGTCATCATCTACTACGCCAACCTGATGTGGGTCTTCAAGGGTGCAAGCCGGTCGGGCATGACGGCGCCGTCTGGCGACGCGTTCTTCCTGTCAGCCGCCAATACCTTCCGCCGCATGAAACCCAGCGAGATGGCGCTCGCGGATCCGTATCGTCTGCACGTGATACGCGCGAGCGCCGACACGACGATCGAGGGGCTCGCAAAAGACGCGGCAATCAAGAAGTACCCAGTGCAGCAGCTTCGGCTCATCAACAACCTCTATCCGGACGGTGAGCCGAAGGCCGGCGACCTGAT
>JALYJS010000418.1 GCA_030799345.1 Pseudomonadota bacterium
TCCGGCAGCGCGCCGCGGGCGCCTTCAATGAACGCGTCATCGAGCGCGAGCGGCAGCAGGTCCGGGTCCGGGAAATAGCGGTAGTCGTTCGCTTCCTCCTTGCTGCGCATCGACCGGGTCTCGTCACGGTCCGGGTCGTACAGGCGCGTCTCCTGCACGACGCTGCCGCCCCCTTCGATCAGTTCGATCTGGCGCGCGACTTCGTGGTTGATCGCACGCTCGATGAACCGGAAGGAATTCAGGTTCTTGATCTCGCAGCGCGTGCCGAATTCGCGGCGCCCGCGGCGCCGCACCGAGACATTGGCGTCACAGCGGAACGAGCCTTCCTGCATGTTGCCGTCGCAGATCTCGAGATAGCGCACCAGCGTGTGCACCTTCTTCATGTACGTGACCGCCTCGCGGGCCGAGCGCATGTCCGGCTCGGAGACGATCTCGAGCAGGGGGGTTCCGGCACGATTGAGATCGATTCCGGTGGAGCGACCGAGCCCTTCATGCAGCGACTTGCCGGCATCCTCTTCGAGATGCGCGCGCGTGACGCCGACCGTCTTGCGCGTGCCGTCCTCGAGCAGGATATCGATCGTTCCGTCCTCGACGATCGGCTGCTCGTACTGGCTGATCTGGTAGCCCTTCGGCAGGTCCGGGTAGAAGTAATTCTTGCGGGCGAAGATCGACCGGCGCGAGATCGTCGCGCCGATCGCGAGCCCGAAGCGCACGGCCATGCGCACGGCTTCACCGTTCAGCACGGGCAGCACGCCGGGATAGCCGAGGTCGACGAGATTCGCCTGCACATTCGGCGCCGCGCCGTAGGCGGTCGACGAACCGGAGAAGATCTTCGAACCCGTCGCGAGCTGCGCGTGGATCTCCAGGCCGATGACGGTTTCCCACTCGGTGCTCATCGCAGCCTCACGAAAACATCGGCGGATGGCGCCGGTGCCAGTCGGTGTCGAGCTGCCAGGCGTGTGCGGCGGCAAGCAGGCGCTCCTCCGAAAAATGCGGGCCGATGATCTGCAGGCCGACCGGCAGGCCGTCGACCAGCCCGCAGGGAACGGACACCGCAGGCAGTCCGGCGAGGTTTGCACCGATCGTGTAGATGTCGTTCAGGTACATCGTGATCGGATCGTCGGTCTTGGCACCGAGCGCGAACGCCGGGGTCGGGGTCGTCGGCCCCATCAGCACGTCCACCTCGCCGAAGGCGCGCCTGAAATCTTCGTTGATGAGGCTCCGCACTTTCTGCGCCTTGAGGTAATAAGCATCGTAATAGCCGGCGGACAGCACATAGGTGCCGGTCATGACGCGGCGCTTGACCTCGGCGCCGAAGCCTTCCCCACGCGTGCGCTTGTAGAGGTCCATCAGGTCGCGCGGCTCCAGGCAGCGGTGGCCGAACCGGACACCGTCGTAGCGCGACAGGTTCGACGAACATTCCGCCGGCGCGACCACGTAGTACGTCGGCACGGACAGCGGCAGGTTCGGCAGGCTGACGTCGACCAGTCTGGCGCCGGCGGACTGGAAACCGTCGAGCGCTGCGCGCACGGCCGCGCCCACGCCCGCATCGAGACCTTCCCCGAAGAACTCACGGATGATGCCGATGCGCAGTCCCTTCACGGGCCGCCTGAGTCCGGCAGCGTAATCGGGCACCGCGACGTCGACGCAGGTCGAGTCGCGCGCATCGCCACCGGCCATCGCGCCGAGCACCAGCGCCGCGTCCTCCGCCGACTGCGCGAGTACGCCGGCCTGGTCGAGGCTCGAGGCAAACGCGATCATGCCGTAACGCGAAACGCGGCCGTAAGTCGGCTTGATCCCGGTCAGTCCCGTCAGTGCGGCAGGCTGGCGGATCGAGCCGCCCGTGTCGGTGCCGGTCGCGACCGGCGCCAGCCGCGCGGCGACGGACGCCGCCGAACCGCCGGAGGAGCCGCCGGGCACGCGCGTACCATCCCAGGGATTGCGCACCGGGCCGTAGAAACTCGTCTCGTTCGACGAGCCCATCGCGAACTCGTCCATGTTGGTCTTCCCGAGCAGCACCATGCCGGCGGCCGCGAGGCGTTCGACGACGGTCGCGTCGTAAGGCGCGACGAAATTTGACAGCATCCGCGAACCCGCCGTGGTCAGGACCCCCGACGTGCAGAAGATGTCCTTGTGCGCGAGGGGCACGCCGGTGAGCGCGCCGCCATCGCCACGGGCGATCATTTCGTCGGCGCGCCGCGCATCCGCGATCGCGCGCTCCGGCGTGACCGTGATGAACGCGTTCAGCGACGGGTTGGCATGGTCGATGCGCTCGAGGAAATGACGCGTGACCTCCACGCTCGAGTATTTCTTCGAGCGCAGGTCCCGGCCGATCGCGGCGGCCGTATCGAGATGCAGGCTCATTCAATGACCTTCGGCACCAGATAGAGCCCGGCCTCGACCGCCAGGGCATTGCCCTGGTACCGGTCGCGATGGTCGGATTCCGTGACGCAGTCCTCACGAAGTGGCTGCACCTGGCCCTCGAGCGGGTGCGCCATCGGCGTCACGCCGTCAGTCGCGACGGCCGAGAGCTGTTCCACGAAGGCAAGGATCGCCGACAGACTGCCGACGTAGACGGGCAATTCGTCCTCGGTGATCTGCAGTCGCGCCAGATGCGCGATGGATTCGACATCGCGGCGGGTCAGCGTCACGATCGCACCACAAGGGAAAATAGGGGAAAAACTTGACGGAAATCATACACGTCCGCTTGTGGAATGTCCCGCCCGCGGATACACTCCCGGCCCTCATTTGCACGCCTTTTCAAGCGTCAGGCACACATGTTCAAGAGCCTCCGGGGATACTTCTCCAGCGACATATCGATCGATCTCGGCACGGCGAACACGCTGATCTATGTGCGCGGCCAGGGCATCGTGCTGAACGAACCCTCGGTGGTCGCGATTCAGGATGAGCCAGGGCGCGGCGGCAAGACGATTGTCGCGGTCGGCGCTGAAGCCAAGAGCATGATCGGCCGCACGCCGGGCCACATCACCGCCGTGCGTCCGATGAAGGACGGCGTCATCGCCGACTTCACGTACACGGAACGCATGCTGCAGTTCTTCATCAGCAAGGTGCACGGCAACCGCTGGCTGCGCCCGTCGCCGCGCGTGCTGATCTGCGTCCCCTTCGGCTCGACCCAGGTCGAGCGCCGCGCGATCCAGGAGTCCGCCGAAGGCGCCGGCGCCCGCCGCGTGGACGTGATTCCGGAACCGATGGCGGCCGCCGTTGGCGCGGGGCTCCCGGTCAATGAAGCGCGCGGATCGATGGTGCTCGACATCGGCGGCGGCACCTCGGAAGTCGCGGTGATTTCACTGAACGGCATCGTCTATGCCGAATCGGTGCGCGTGGGCGGCGACCGCTTCGACGAGGCGATCACGAATTACGTGCGCCGCAACTACGGCATCCTGATCGGCGAGGCGACCGCAGAGCGCATCAAGATCGAAATCGGCTCTGCCTATCCGGGACAGCAGGTTCGCGAGATGTCGGTCAAGGGCCGCAACCTGTCGGAAGGCGTGCCACGCAGCTTCACGCTGAATTCGAACGAAATCCTCGAGGCGCTGCAGGAACCCCTGCAGGGCATCGTGCAGGCGGTCAAGAAGGCGCTCGAACAGACGCCGCCTGAACTCGGCGCCGACGTCGCCGAGCTCGGCATCGTGTTGACGGGCGGCGGTGCGCTCTTGAAAGACATCGACAAACTCCTGATGGAAGAAACCGGGCTGCCGGTGCTGATCGCCGAAGACCCGATGACCTGCGTCGCGCGCGGTGGCGGGCGGATCCTCGAATTGTCCGAGGATCATCCGGGGCTGTTCGGCCTCGGTTAGAGGCCTCGTGAGCCCACACGAGCCGAATTCGCGGCCCCTGTTGCTCGGCGGCCCCGCACTGGGCCTCCGTTTTATCGTGCTCGCGCTGATGTCGGCTGGCCTGATGGTCGCCGATCACCGCCAGCATCACCTTGCCGTCGTTCGCGACTGGCTGTCCGCCGTCGCGTATCCGTTTCAGTGGACCGTGCAGGCGCCGCTCGCCGCCTGGACCGCGGCCCGCGAATCGTTTGCGTCGCGCTCACGCATCGAGGCAGACAACGTCCGCCTGGCCGCCGACAATTTCCTGCTCCGGCTCCGGATGATGCGTTTCGAATCCCTCGAGCAGGAGAACCGGCGGCTGCGCGCTGCGGGCGAGAGCACATCGCGGGTCGTGCAGCGGACGCTCATCGCGGAAATCGTCCGGGTCGACCTCGATCCTTTCCGTCAGCGCGTCCTGGTCAACAAGGGTTCGCGGAATGGCGTATTCCGCGGCCAGGCCGTGCTCGACGCGAATGGCGTCTTTGGCCAGGTCATGCGCGCAGGCCCGGTGTCGGCCGAAGTGATCCTGATCTCCGATCCGGAGCACGCCATCCCGGTGCAGATCAACCGGACCGGAACGCGCTCGATCGCGCTCGGCACCGGTCGCACGGGCATGCTGTCACTACCCTACCTGCCGCAGAACGCCGACGTCGTCGATGGCGACCTGCTCGTCAGTTCAGGGCTTGGCGGCGTCTATCCACCCGGTTATCCGGTCGGCAAGGTGACCTCGGTCGTGCGCGATCCATCCCAGCCCCTGCTCATGATCGAGGCTGAGCCGCTCGCCGGGCTCGACCGCGACCCGGAAGTATTGCTCGTCTGGTTCGACAATGCCGTCGTCGAACCGGAGCCGGGGCCCGAACCGGATCCGCAGCCCGCCGCGGAATCGAAACCGGCCGAGTCGCCTGCACCCGCTGAAGCTCCGCCTGTCACCGAGCCGCCTGCCGAGGAACCGCCTGCCGGGGAACCGCCGGTCCAGGAACCACCAGTCCAGGAACCGCCGGTCGTTGAACCGCCGCCGGCGGAGCTCTGACCATGGCCCGTCGCTCAAACGCCCATTTCGGCTGGCCGCGGATCATCGCACTGACACTCATTGCGCTGACGGCCACCGTCGCACCGTTGCCGGACTGGCTCGAGCTCGTACGGCCCGATTTCGTGGCGCTGACCGTACTGTGGTTCAGCCTGCTGTCGCCGCGGCTCACCGGTCTCTTTCATGCCTGGGGTGCGGGTATCGCGCTCGATGCGTTTCGCGGCGTGTTGCTGGGCCAGCACGCGCTGTCCCTGATCGTGATTGCCTATGTCGCGGCGAAACTGCGCCTCCAGGTGCGCGCCTTCCCGCCGTTGCAACAGACCGCGGTGATTCTCGCTCTGCTCTGGCTCAACGAGTTCCTGCTGTTCTGGATGGACGGCGTGGCTGGCCACCCGGTAACCGACTGGCGCCGCTGGCTGGCGGTCCCTGCGGGTGCTGCCTGCTGGCCGCTGATTGCCAGTCTGTACGCGCGATTCGCGGCGCGCCGATAGTCCATGCGCCGGGTACGCATCAAGGACGATGCCCTGGAAGAGCGCCTGTTCCTGCAGCGCGTGTTCCTTGCGGGTGCGCTGGTCTCCCTCCTGGTACTGGTGCTGTCCGGCCGCGCCTTCTGGCTTCAGGTCGTGCAGCACGCGCACTACCTCGAACTCTCGCAGGGCAACCGCGCCCGCATCGAACCGCTGCCGCCCAACCGCGGTGTCATCTATGACCGCGCAGGCCGGCTGATTGCCGAGAACACCCCGGCGTACCAGCTGGAACTGATTCGCGAGCAGGCGGGCGATCTCGATGTAACGCTGGCACGTCTCGCCCGCATCGGCCTGCTGGAAGGGGCGGACATCGGCCGCGTACGCCAGCTCGTGCTGTCGCGCCGGTCCTTCGAGGCCGTGCCGATCCTGTTGCAGCTCGACGACGAGGAAATCGCGCGCTACGCGGTGCACCGGCACGAGCTGCCCGGCGTCCTGCTCGAAACCCGGCTGGCGCGGCATTATCCCTACGGCCAGGTGGGTGCACACGCTCTCGGCTATGTCGGAACCATCAGCGAGGACGATCTCGCGCGCGTGGATCGCGAACGCTATTTCGGCACCGGGGTGATCGGCAAGACCGGCATCGAGCGCGCGTACGAGGACGTCCTGCTCGGGGTCGGCGGTTACCGCGAAGTCCTGGTCAATGCCGAAGGTCGGCCGGGAAAGCTGCCGGAAGGCGTCGATGCCCAGTTGCAGAGCCGCGAGCCGCAGGCCGGGAGCGAACTGCGCCTGACGCTGGATATCGAGCTGCAGCGCATAGCCGAGGAGGCGATGGCCGGCCGGCGCGGCGCGGTGGTCGCAATCGATCCGTCGAACGGCGACGTGCTGGTGTTTGCGAGCCTGCCGAGCTTCGATCCCAATGGTTTCGCACGCGGCATCTCGCGCAGCGACTACCTCGCGCTGACCGACAACCCGGACCAGCCGCTGTTCAACCGCGTGCTGCGCGGCACCTACCCGCCCGGCTCGACGATCAAGCCGGTCATGGCGCTGGCCGGTCTCGAGTACGACGTCGTGAAACCGGCGGATGCGATCTATTGCCCCGGCCATTATTCGCTGCCGAATTCGCGTCACCGGTTCCGCGACTGGAAGCGTGAAGGACATGGCACCGTCGACATGGAAGACGCCGTCATGCAGTCCTGCGACGTCTATTTCTACCGGCTTGCCAATACGCTCGGCATCGATCGCATCCACGATGCCATGAAACGCATCGGCTTCGGCGTACCTACCGGTATCGACATCCCGGGCGAACGCGGCGGCATCATGCCCTCGACGCAATGGAAGAAATCCGCGTTCTCGGGTCGCGAGCAACAAGTCTGGTTTCCCGGCGAGACCGTGATCGTCGGCATCGGGCAGGGTTTCTGGACGGCGACCATGCTGCAGCTCGCGAAATCGACGGCGCTCCTCGCCATGCGCGGCCGGCATTTCCGGCCGCGGCTGGTGCGGGCGCTCGTGGATCCCGCGACCGGCGCGGTCGAGGAAAAACCGCCGCAGGCGCTGCCGCCGATCGAGCTGAAAGAGCGCGAGAACTGGGAAACCATCATCAACGCGATGGTGGCGGTCACCAGCGGACCGCGCGGCACCGCGCTTCGGGCTTCGCGTGGCGCGCTCTACTCGATCGCCGGCAAGACCGGGACGGCGCAGGTGTACTCGATCGGCCAGACCGAGCGCTACGACGCGAAGACGGTGGCCGAGCGGCTGCGCGATCACGCGCTCTTCATCGCTTTCGCGCCGGCCGAGGCCCCCAGGCTCGCGATCGCGGTACTGGTCGAGAATGGCGGCGCCGGCAGCGCAGTGGCCGCGCCGATCGCACGCGCCATCTTCGACGCCTATCTCGCGGAAAAGCCGCAATGATGTACGGGGATCGCGGCGCATCGCGCACCCAACGCACCGTCTCGGCGCCCGCGCGCCTGATGCGCACGCTGCATCTCGACGGAATGCTGCTGTTCGGCATCACGGCCGTCAGTTTCTTCGGCTTGTTCGTCCTGTACAGCGCCGCCGGCGACAACACGGCGCTCTGGTTCAACCAGCTCGTGCGTCTCGGCATCGGATTCACGGTCATGATCGCGTTGGCGCAGGTGCCGGACCATTTCCTGCGCATGCTGGCGCCGGCCGCCTACGTCTTCGGCCTCATCCTGCTGATCGTCGTGGCGGTCGCCGGCGACGTGGGCAAGGGCGCCCAGCGCTGGCTCGACCTCGGCGTGGTGCGCTTCCAGCCGTCGGAGATCATGAAACTCGGCGTGCCGATGATGTGCTCCTGGTACCTGCACCAGCGACCGCTGCCGCCGTCGCTCCGCGACATTGCGGTCGTGTTCGTGGTGATCATCGTGCCGGTGCTGCTGATCGCAGAGCAGCCTGACCTGGGCACGTCCCTGCTGGTCCTCGCCGCCGGCGTCATCGTGCTGTTCATGGGCGGGCTGTCGACGGCCTACCTGCTGGGCGGGGTAGCGGTCGCCGGCGCGGCCGTGCCGCTCGTCTGGTACCTGATGCACGACTACCAGCGCCAGCGTGTGCTGACCCTGCTCGATCCTGAAAGCGACGCACTCGGCGCGGGTTATCACATCATTCAGTCGCAGATCGCGATCGGATCCGGCGGGGTTTTCGGCAAAGGGTGGACCAATGGCAGCCAGGCGCAGCTCGAATTCCTGCCGGAACGCTCGACTGACTTCATCTATGCCGTGATCGGCGAAGAACTGGGGCTCCTCGGGCTCATTGCACTCCTGCTCGGCTATTTTTTCATCGTCATGCGCGGCCTCTACATGGCAACGCAGTGTCGCGACGCCTATGCACGGCTCCTGTCCGGCAGTATTGCCCTGACTTTCTTTGTCTACGCTTTCGTCAATGCGGGCATGGTCACCGGGCTGCTACCGGTGGTCGGCGTCCCGCTGCCGCTCGTCAGCTACGGCGGCACGTCTTTCGTGACGCTGATGGCGGGCTTCGGTATCCTGATGTCGCTGTATTCCAGCCGCAAACTCGTGGGTTGAACATGTCATACGCGACCGGGATGCTGCGAGTGCTTGTGCCGACGGCCGTCCTCCTGGCGTTGGCGGCCAGTCCGGCGTCTGCGCTCGACGGCACTCGGGAAGACGTGCGGACATTCGCCGAGGAGATGCGCAGCAAACACGGCTTCGAGCCGGCGTGGCTGGACGCCGTCATCACCGATGCGCAAAGCCAGCCGCGCATCATCGAGCTGATGAGCAAGCCGGCCGAGAAAACCATGGCCTGGCACACCTACCGCGATCATTTCCTGACCGCCGAGCGCATCAATGCGGGGGTCCAGTTCTGGATCGAGCATCGCGTGCGTCTGGCCGCAATCGAACGCCAGACCGGCGTCGACCAGCACGTGATCGTCGGCATCCTGGGCGCCGAGACATTCTTCGGTCGCATCACCGGCCGCTTCCGGGTGGTCGATGCGCTCGCGACCCTCGCCTTCGATTACCCCCCGCGCAGCAGCTATTTCCGCGCCGAGCTGGAGCAATTCCTGCTGCTCGCGCGCGAGGAGCAGGTGGACGTCAAGACGGCGCTCGGGTCTTATGCCGGTGCCATGGGATCGCCCCAGTTCATGCCGCGCAGCTACCGCGCGTACGCCGTCGATGGTGACGGCGATGACAAGCGCGATCTCTGGGGCAGCTGGGACGACGTCATCGCCAGCGTCGCCAACTACCTCGGAGAGCACGGCTGGCGCAAAGGCGAGCCCGTGCTTGCCGCCGCCGGCCTGTGGTTTCCGCGCGCGGACGGTCTGGCGGCGGGAGCGCTGGTGCCGGATACGACCGTCAAGGCGTTGCGCGACCACGGCCTGCGCTTCGACACGACGCTGGCGGATCAGGCGCCGGCGGTTTTCATCCGGGTGGATGGCGACGGCGGGCCCGAGCTGCGCGCCGGATTCCACAATTTCGGCGTCATCACGCGCTACAACCGCAGCATCCTGTACGGGCTGGCGGTCAACGACCTGGGCCGCCGCATCGAGGCCCTGGTGCCGGCAACTTGAAGCGCCTTCATGCCGGCATCGTAGCGGCACTGATCCTGCTGCTCTCAGCCTGCTCCGCACCGCCCCGC
>JALYJS010000420.1 GCA_030799345.1 Pseudomonadota bacterium
ACATCCAGGCAGGCGCGCGCGACCGCGCGGTCGCAGACATCGCCAACCAGCGATGTCAGTGATCCGAAGGTCTGCTGCAGCAGCACCAGTTCGCGATCGTGTGCAAGCGCCCGGCGCAGCGGCTTCAGCGGCTCGGCGAGCGCCAACGAGAGCAGCCGGCGCAGCCCTTGTCGATGAATGACCTGTGCCTCGGCCCGGTCTTCGACGGCGATCAGCGAGACGCTGTCCCCGTCGTCCGAAAGTGCCGGGTGAACGACGGTGCGCACGCCTCCGCGTTCGAACTCCTCAGTTTCCGCAATACCGCCAAAGTCCCAGCGCTGGAGCCCGGTGCGGGTCAGATCGCGGGTCGATGCGCGGAGCGCCGCCTGGCGTTCGCCGCGCAAGTCGGTGCGCAGCCTCTCCACGTCCCTGCCTTGCGCGATCACGCGACCTTCATCGCCGACGACGCGCAGGTTGAGGCACAGGTAAGCCGGTAGTGCCACGGCCCGCAGCGCGCCGTCGCCAATCGGTTGACCGGCCTGACGTGTCAACACGCGGGCGAGTTCGCTCCACATGTCTTGCGCGGGATCTGCTGCCTCCAATGCCCGTTGTGCCGCGGCAGGCGCCGGAACCAAAGGTTTGCGCAGTGCTTTTGGCAGCCCGCGGATCAGCGCTGTCACGCGTTCGAGCCGCATGCCGGGTATGCCCCAGGCAATCAAGCCCGCGGGCAACACCGGCAGCACGGCGAGCGGCACCTCAATCGTCGCCCCGTCGTCGTCGGCACCGGGTTCAAATCGGTAACTCACCGCATAGCTGCGCTCCGCAATGACGATTTCATCGGGAAAGTCCGTCGGATCCGGCGCTACTGCGTCAATTGCCATGACGTCAGTGGGCTGTTGCAGCAGGAGGCCGGGCTCGGTGGTTTCGGTGATCTGGCGCCAGCGCTCGAAACTGCGCAGATCGTGAATGCTGTCCGGGATGCGGCTGAGATAGAATTCCGCCGAGCGCTCTTCATCGAAGAGTACGCCGTGTCGGCGCAGCTTGGCCTCGTCGCGCTCGAGCGCCAGGCGCACACCCCGGTTGTGTAACAGGAAGCGGGCCGTGAGCCGGCTGCGGCCGGCGACCAGGGCCTCGCGTACGAATATCCGGCGCGCAGCAACGGGCTCGACGCGCCCGTAGTTCACACGACGGCCGGCGGAAAGCGTCAGGCCGTACAGCACGACCGTCTCACGGGCGGCAACGAATCCGCGCTCCGGCGACCATTCCGGCTCGTCGTAGCTGCGGCGCAGCAGGTGTGGCGATGCGGCCTCGATCCAGGCCGGCTCGATGGCAGCCACGAGTCGAGCATAGACGCGCCGCGTTTCGACGAGCGTTGCCGCCATGATCCAGCGCGGCGGGCGCGTCGCGAGCGGCGTGCCCGGCGCAACGACGAAGCGCAGACCGCGTGCCCCAAGGTAGTCGCCCCGTTCGGTTCGCTCGCCGATGTTTCCCAGCAGTCCGGTCAGCAGCGCGCGGTGAATCGCCTCGAAGCTGGCTGGCTGTTCGTTCGCGCGCCAGCCAAGCTCCGTCGCGATCTGTGCAACCTGCCCGCGTAGTTCATCCCATTCGCGCATCCTGGCGGCGGACAGGAAGTGCTCCCGGCACCAGCGACGTGCCGCACTCGTGCCCCGTGCCTCCCGCACTTCGCGCCAGGCCCGGCGCAGATTCAGCAAAGCCGAAAAATCCGAGCGCGGGTCGGCGAACACGCGATGCTTCTCGTCCGCCTGGCCCTGCTGGCCCGTCGGCCGCTCGCGTGGATCCTGGATCGACAACACGGCGGTCAGCGACAGTATTTCGGACAAGGCCCCGTGGCGCCTGGCTTCGCAAAGCATGCGGGCGAGCCGCGGATCCACCGGCAGCCGCGCGATCGTGCGCCCGAGGTCGGTCAGGCGGCGATCTTCGTCCATCGCCTGCAGTTCGCCGAGCAAGCGGTAACCGTCGTTGACCAGTCGCTCGTCCGGCGGATCGGGAAACGGAAAATCGGCGACCGCGCCTAGGCGCAGCGATTCCATCTGCAGGATGACGCGCGCCAGATTCGTGCGCAGGATCTCCGGTGGCGTATAGGCCTCGCGTGCTTCGAAGTCGTCTTCGGCGTACAGACGGATGCAGATGCCGGGCCCGATGCGACCGCAACGCCCCTTGCGCTGATCCGCGCTTGCGCGCGAGATTCGCTCGACTGGCAGTCGCAGGATCTTGCTGCGTGGGCTGTAGCGCGCGATACGCGCGAGGCCTGTGTCGACCACGGCGCGAATGCCGGGCACAGTGATCGAGGTTTCCGCCACATTGGTGGCGAGCACGATGCGGGGGCGGGTTCCCTTTGCGAATACCCGCTGCTGATC
>JALYJS010000427.1 GCA_030799345.1 Pseudomonadota bacterium
GTCGTGCCGTTGTCGCCGATCATCGAACGCTCCGAAACACCGCGCCCAGAAGAGCGGACGAATCCGGATACGGCGCAGCCTCCGCTTTCGCCCTGGCTTCGGCGACTTTCCGGCCGATCTCGTGCTGCAGCGCATCCAGTTCGCGCTCGTCGATCAGATTCCGCGCCTTCATTCCGGCGATAAGCCGCTTGATCGGGTCACGGAGCTTCCACCGTGCAAGCTCGTCCATGGTGCGGCGCACGCCGACGTCGATGTCGTCGTTCGGACCGACGTGGCCTCGATGCCTGTACGTTACGGCTTCGAGGAAAGCCGGCCCCGCGCCGGCCCGAGCATGGGCGACGAGTGAGGCTGCCGCCGCGGCGACCGCGAGCACGTCATTGCCATCGACGGTAAGCGAACGAATCGCGTGTGCGTCCGCAAAGCGCGCGATGCGGTCGGTCGGCTGACGCAGGAAGATATCCAGGTGGCTGGAGAAAAGGTTGTTTTCGCAGACGAAGAGAATCGGCAGGCGGTGAACCGCTGCGAGGTTGAGGGATTCGTGGAGTACGCCCTCCTCGGCCGCACCGTCGCCAAAGTAACTGACGGCGATCGCACCCTTGTCGTCCATACGTGCCGCAAGCGCCGCGCCCACCGCGATCGGGATCGTTGCGCCAACCAGCGGCACGCAGCCGTAAAATCCGGTGGTCGGCGCATAAAGGTGCATGGAACCGCCCATGCCGCGCGACACGCCACTCGCCCGGCCGAGAATCTCGGCGATGAGGCCGTAGAGATCGCCGCCCATTGCGATGATGTGCGAGTGCGAGCGATGCCCGACGAATACACGGTCGTTGCTGGTCAGCGATGCGGAGATTCCGACGGCAACCGCTTCCTGCCCGATGGCGAGGTGACACGGGGTCTTCGCGAGGCCCTCTTCGACGAGTGTGCCGATCGCCTCTTCGGCCATGCGGATCGTCAGCATGTCTGTCAGGTACTTCCGGAGCGTCGCGGGGCTGGCGCCTTCGACATCGAGCGGGTTCTGGTGCGACGCTGGATCGGCGAGCCCGCCGAGCTCCGAACTGAAGCTAGTCATCGAATACCCGCGGTTCGATTTCCCATCCGACGCTCCCTGCCACTTCTTCCAGTTGCTTGGCGTTCTTGACGCCAACGACCGCCGCCGTCACGGCGTCGCGCGAGAGTACCCAATTTACCGCAATCTGCGCCGCCGATCTGGAATGATCGGCCGCGGCTCGCCGCACGCGTTCAACCACGTTGAGATTCGTCCTGAGCGCATCGCCCTGGAAGTGTGGTAGACGGCTCCGCCGGTCACTGGAGTCGAATCGGCTCGCTTCTGAGTACTTGCCGGCGAGCAAGCCTTCTGCTAGCGGGCCGTAAGCAAAAATACCGATGCCCCGCTCCCTGCACCACGGGAATATCTCCGTTTCCGGCGCGCGCTCGAGCAGATTGTAGCGGAGCTCGATCGCCGCGATGTCGGCCAGCGCGTCCGCTCGCCGGATGTCGGCGAATGCAAACTTCGACAGTCCGATCGCGCGAACCTTGCCGGCGTTCTTGAGCGCCATCATGGCTTCGAGGCTCTGTTCGAGGGGCACGCTGCGGTCGGGTGCGTGCAGGAGATACAGTGGAATTGAATCGATAGAAAGGCGACGAAGCGAATCCTCGACTGACCGGCGGAGATATTCAGGACTGAGATCGAAGCTTGTCCTTGCGCGTGTCTGCCCGGGTCGCAGCTCCCATCGAACGCCGCCCTTCGTCACGATGAACATTTCACGTCGACGCGCGCCGAGCGCCATTGCCAGTGCCCTTTCGGACTCGCCAAGCCCATAGACGTCCGCCGTATCGAAAACATTGATGCCGAGGTCGGCGGAGTGCGCCACTGCGCGGATCGTTTCCTGGCGATCGTACCGGCCCCAGTCCGTGCCGCCGAGTTGCTCGCAGCCGATGGCGATGCGCGAGACGGAGACATCCGCCCGCGGCAGCAAAACGTATTGCACTAGCGCGAGTTTCCGAAAAGCTTGGCGAGCGTCCGGCCGATGATCTTCATGTCGGTCCAGAAGCTCCATTCCCTTACGTACTGGACGCGTAACCGGTTCTTGATCGGCAGGACGCGGCTTTCGAAGTTCGCATCGATGTTATCCGCGCCGATATGGGAAGCCAGGTCAATGAACTGAAGTGATGATAGGTCGGTGATGCCTGGCTTCATGGTCAGGATCAGCTTTTCATCGCCAGTGTAGAGGCTCGTGTACCGGGGTACCTCGGGGCGCGGGCCTACGATGCTCATCTGGCCGACGAGCACGCAGACGAGATTCGGAAGCTCATCCAGCTTGAACCGACGAAGCACAGCGCCAAAACGCGTGACGCGGGGATCGTCCTGACCGGTCGAGGGACCGCCCATTTCCGCGGCGTTCACTATCATGGTACGGAATTTCAGGATCCGGAACGGCCTTCCGTGGAGGCCGGTCCGCACGCCACGATAGAAGACCGGCCCGGGCGACGTGAGCTTCACACCGGCGGCAAGGCAAAGCAGCAGGGGCGACAGCACGACGAGCGCAAGCGCGGAGGACACGAGGTCGAACATGCGCTTTGCGGCAAGCTCAGTGTTTCCGCGCGCGCGCGATGGATTCGACATGGTGTACGTACTCATCGTAGATCCGTGCTGCACAAAACTCGCGCTCGAACATCGCAGCAGAATTTTGCGCCATTTCGCGACGCAGGTGCTCATCCGACGCGAGGCGGGTCACCAGCGACAGGAACGCCTCCCGGTCCTCCGGTGCGTACGTCAGGCCAGCCCGATGTTGCGCCAGTATTTCGCCGGTCTCGCCCTCGAGCGACGACAGGATCGGGAGGCCTGCCGCTGAGTACTCGAATATCTTGTTCGGAACGCAGCCTGGCATCTGCCGGATCGGCGCGAGACCGACGTGAGAAAAAGACATCAGCCGGTCCACGTCGCGGGCGCTCAACCACCCTGTCGCGGTGAGATTGTCCAGGGCCTGCGCGGCTTCCGCAACCCTTGGATACTGCTGGCCATCGCCTGCAAGCACGAAGTGCACGTCGCGTGGGCCCCGCTTTCGGAGGATGGCTGCGGCTTCGCAGACCAGGCGCAACTGATATACGTGTCCGAATGAACCGACGAAACTGAACACGCGCTTGCCGGCGAGGCGTTTCGACAGTTCCTCGATCCGCTTCGACGCCGCGGGCGGCGTCGCCGGCGGCCGGGTGCTGCCGATGTAAAAGACGCGATCGACAGGCTGGCGCTCCCTGCCGGACTTGTCCATTCCCCAATCGAGAAAACCACTGGAGCAGGCGACAAGACTGTCCGCCCCCACGAAGCACGCTTTTGTCTTGCGATCCAGAGAACGGAAAGCGATACGCGCGATTGCACGCAGCGGTTTCCGGGCGTGATCGATGATGCTGTCGGGCCAGGGATCGCGAATGTCGACAATTACCGGTATCGCGCGGGGCTTCGCGAATGCGACAGCCTCGAAGGCCAGTTCGATGGTCGGAAACGCGCTCACGATGATGCCGGGCGCCGGCAAGGTCGGCGCGATTTCACGGAACTTCGCCGCGAGACGTGAATGGTGCAGCAGCCTGGCGATGGACTTGTTCCTGCGATACGAACCCGCGTGCAGCAGCTTCAGGCGGAATCGCGGTGCGATGTCGACTTCACGATCTTCCCTGAAGAAGAGCGACTTGCGCTGGTGGGAGTGCGTGCTCGCCCACCAGGTGACCTGGTGGCCCTGTTCCGCAAGCGCTTCGCCGAGCATCCAGGTCCGCATTCTGCGTGCATCGGGCTGTAGGGGAAGGTTCTCGCCATCCTTAATCAGCCAGACATTCATCTGGGACCTGAA
>JALYJS010000517.1 GCA_030799345.1 Pseudomonadota bacterium
CGCCTCGCGGATCTCCTGCAGCACCGACCGCCGCGCGAAGCCCGGGCGTTCGCCCTCGGGGCCGTGGCGGAAGGCGACCGCGCCCGCGATGTCTACCTCGACATGCTCGCGCCGGCGCTCGTGGAGATCGGTGACCGCTGGCAACGGGGCGCCGCCACGGTGGCGCAGGAGCATCTCGCGACGGCAGTCGTCGCGTCGATCATGGCCACGCTCGCACCGACCCTCGAAGAGTTGCCCGCGGTGCGACAGCGCATCGTGCTGGCCTGCACCGCCGGTGAGATGCACGACCTGGGGCTCCGCATGCTCGGCGACTTCCTCGAGGGGGACGGCTGGGAGGTGCTACTGCTCGGCGCGGTCATGCCGGCGCAGGACCTTGCTGCGTTCGTTGCCGAGGCCAATCCGGTCGCCGTCGGGCTCTCCGTGACCCTCACCACTCACCTCGAGTTCGCGCGCGACACGATCGCAGCGATTCGGGAGCGATCGGGAGCGTACATCCTCGTCGGCGGAGCTGCATTCCGCGGGGACGCGAGTAGCGTTGCACGCAACATCAGGGCCGATGACTTCGCGCTGGATGCCGGAGCGGCTTCGAAGCTGCTGCGCGCCCGATTCGGCGAGCAGGCGAGTTGATCAAGCACTCCGGCGCCGCCCTCGCCGGGCTCGATCTGGGTCCTGTGATGTGGTCGAGCCACTCGCTGGTGGTCATCGCCGGCACTTCAGGGGCGGTCATCGATGCGAACCCTGCCTTCCGCAGGCTCTCTGGCACGATGATCGGGAACCCGATCGGGGATCTCGTTGGCGCGGGCCAGGGCGACGCGTTCCGTGCCTGGCTCGACACCGCGGGGCCGACCTGGCAGACCCGGAGTTGGGGAATCTTCCCCGATGCGAACGGGCTGCCTCGGGACTACCAAATCTCGGCATGCCGCGGCGCCACCGACACGCTGATCCTGATCGGCGAGCCGTTGCTGACCGATGACCTGACGGCCGGGCTACTCGATGTAAATGAATCACTCGTGGTCGAGCACCGTCGTCTCGAACACGAGCGAGGTCGCCTTGATCGCGAAACCAGGCTGGACGCCTTGACCGGCCTGGCGAACCGCCGGGCATTCGACAGCCGGCTGGCGCACGAAGTTGATCGCACTACGAGGGGCAGCACGTTCGCCGTGGTCATGATCGACATCGACCGGTTCAAGTCGATCAACGACCGCTTTGGCCACGCCACCGGCGATGTGGTTCTGCGGTGGCTCGGCGAGCGGCTCGGGGCCGCCGCTCGGCGCGGCGACTTCGTGGCCCGCTATGGCGGCGAGGAGTTCATCGCGATCCTGCCGGATGCCGCACCGCGCGACGCAGTGGTGTGGGCCGAGCGACTCCGTCAGGTCATTCGGGCAGTGCCGCCATCGCCACTGGAGGAGATCGTGACGGCGAGTTTCGGCGTCGCCGGGTGGGCTGCCGGGGACACTGGCCAGACAGTGGTGGACCGCGCTGATCGTGGACTGTACCTGGCCAAGACGGGTGGCCGCGATCGGGTCGTCGGGAGCAACAGCAACATCTGAAGCTCGTCGTCGCTTACTGCAGCCCGGTCGTGGCGGCGAAGAACAGCACGACGTGTATCGTCCGTGCAATCGGCGGCGGTTCCTCGACCATCAGGAAGCGCCCGTCGGGTGCGACGTCGTAGCTGTTCGTCGGGTAAAGGTTGTAGTGGTACCTGCCGGTGAACAGCACATTGGGTTCCGTCAGTCGCGGGTCGTCGTCGGTGCCCGCCAGCAGCACCGCCAGTAGCTCCGGCCCATGACGAAAATACAGTTCGTTACCGCTGCGGGCCCATACCGGCTCTTCTCCGCCGTTGCGCGATACCTGTCGCCTTGGCCCTTGCAGCGGATAGCGCCGGACAAAGACCTCCTTGCGGCCCGTCTCGTCAGCTACGTATGCGATCCACCGTCCGTCCGCGGAAACTGCAGGCTCGCTCTCGTTGAACGGCGTACGCAGCAGCAGCTCGGCTTCGGCACCAGGCTGCGAATCGATGGTCCACAAGTCGCTGCCGTCGCGTACGCTGTGCTCCGTGAACAATAGTTTGCCGTCGGGCAGCCAAGCGTTAACGAAGTGATCGCGCCCCCGTTGCGTCAGTGCCGTTTCTTCAGCAAGGGAATTGACCGCCGTGAGATAGATCTCGTAGTTGCCGGTGCGGCTGGAATCGAATGCAACATGTGATCCATCGGGCGACCAGACCGGCGAATGATCGTCGATCCCGCGGCTCAGCCGCGTCAGCCGGTCTCCCTCGAGATCCAGTAGCCAGATCGCCACCTCGTCGTCCTGCAGCCAGGTTGCCACTCGTTTTCCGTCGGGTGAAATGCGCGGCAGGGAGAACGGCTTGCGCAGATCACTTGCAGGCTCGGCCCCGCCGCTGCGGTCCCGCCACACCAGATGGCGCAAGGGCTGCTCGTACTTGCCCTGGACGTAAGCCAGATGCTCGCCGTTCGACGTCTCGTAGAAGGCGGCCAAGGAGTTGATGTTCGCCAGCAATCCGCTCACGTGCTGCCGTGGCGCGCCCCTTACCTGCAGCCCATCGAGATCGAAGTCGACGGACATCAGGCCGCCGCTCCGCGCGAACAGCAGGGTGTCCGGCCGGAGATAGCGCGGGTGGTAACCGCCTTGAATCAGCGTGCCGCGGCGGCGGTCTGCGACACGCACGTACGCTACGGAACAGTCGTCAATTTTCCCGCCATGCCAGACGCTGAACAGCACCGCGCGGCCGCCCGGCAGGCAGGCCGGCCAGACGTGCGCGGCGTCGACGGCGCCTTGCGGCTTCGTGAGCTGCTCCGGTCGGCCTCCCAGCGCGGTGATGGTCCACAGCCCCCCGGCAAACCGCGGCACATAGACGATCGTGTCGTCGTCCAGCCAGCAGCCTCCAGTGAACTGCTGGGCCTCCGCGATGTCTCGTGGCATGCCGCCAGCGATACTCACCCGCCACAGCCTGCCGCGAGCCGCGAAGGCAATCGATTGGCCGTCCGGGGAAACGAACGGGCTCGTTGCACCCTCCGTGCCGGCGATGGCTTCCAGGGTCTCGTTATCGAACCTGCGCAACCAGAGCTTCGAGTTTCCATGTAAATCGGCCAGCGCGAGAACGACGCCTTTGCCACCGGGAATCAGCGCCAGCGGAGCGGCGGTGAACTCCACAAGTCCCGTTCCCGGTGGAAGGTTAATGGCGAACCGAACGGGCGTCACAACCGCGGTACCCCGCCCGAAGAGCGCCCCGCCGGCGTATCCCAGCCCGACCAGTACCGCCACGAGGGCGCCGCCGGCGGCAAGCGACCAGGCGCGTGTCCGGGCGACCGACAGCAACGGGAAGCCGCCACGCGTGAAGTTTGTGGCGCTGCCGACCGCCTCCAGCGCAAGACGGAGGTCGTGTGCGGAGTGAAAGCGCGCCGCCGGTTCCCGTTCGAGGCAACGAAGTACGATGCTCGAGAGCACGGCCGGCACCGCGGAAGGCAGCGGCGCTGGCTCGTCGCGCAGCACCGCCCCGAGCGATTCCGCCGGCGTGCCGCCGGCGAATGCGCGCATTCCCGACAGCATTTCGTAAAGGATGGCTCCGAACGCAAACAGGTCGGCACGCTGGTCGCTAATCTCGCCGCGAATCTGCTCGGGTGCCAGGTAGCCGACAGTCCCGCGCAGCGTCGCGGCCGACTGCAGCGTCACCGAAGCTGGCGGCAGACCAACGAGTCCGGCGTCTTCCGCGAGGCGCGCAAGTCCGAAATCCAGGATCTTGATCCGATCCTCGCTCGTGATGAAGACGTTCTCGGGCTTCAGGTCGCAATGCGTGATGCCACGCTCGTGAGCGGCGCCGAGTCCCGCGCAGACCTGAATTGCATACTCGACGGCCTTACGCCACGGTAACGCACCTCCCGAAAGCCGTTCGCGCAGCGATTTCCCTTCGAGCAGTTCCGCAACGATGAATGTCTCGTCACCGTTCTCCGCCAAATCAAAAACAGCCATCACGTTCGGATGGGTGAGTCTTGCGGCCGCACGAGCCTCTCTGGTGAAGTGCTCGAGCCGTCGCCGGTCGGCGTGCACGGATGTAGGCAGGCGTTTCAGCGCAACATCGCGCTCGAGCACGACATCGCGCGCGCGGTAGACCTCGCCCATGCCGCCTACGCCCAACGTGCCGAGCAGTTCGTAATGTCCTAGCCGCGTGCCGACCGCGAGGAAGCCACCCTGTACATCGGGCTCGTTCACGCGTCGTACAGTGTCAACGTTGGGGTCGAATCCGTCAGGCGTCGCATGGTCAGAACGGCCGCGCCAACGCTGATTTCATCGAGGTGCCTGAGCGGAGTGCGGCCTTCGATACGCCGGCGGTTAAGGAAGGTGCCGTTCTTGCTGGCGAGGTCATCGATGATCACCTGATCGCCCGCGACTTCGATACGCGCGTGATGGCGGGAGACGCCGGCGGCGTCGACGACGATGCTGCAATCGGATCCGCGGCCCAGCAAGTACTCTCCTTCATCAAGCGCGAATGGCCGCCCGCCCCAGATCAGCGCGAATCGCGCTGCGACCGGCGGCGTCGGACCCGCTTCAGTCTCCGCGCAGAACGCATAGCCGACGCCGTGCGCGGTGCGGATTACGCAAGGGTTTCGCGCGTCGTCGCCGATCGCGGCCCGAAGTTCCGCGACGAGACGCCCGAGACTGCTTCGTGCGACAAACGTGCGCGGCCAAAGCAGCTCGTCGAGCTCAGCCCGCGTCAACAGCCTGGGACGCGACCGTATCAGGGCTTCGAGCAACCCATAGGCCTTGGGGGTCAGGTGTACGAGCTTCCCTTCCCGCCACAGTTCGCGCGTGACGAGGTTTAGCCGACAACCTGAAAAGGACAGCTGCACGAAATGATCACCAGATCCGAACGGATTCCGAACCCTATCCGATTCCCCTACGGCCATGCTACCCGCAGCGTTTACGCGTGTCGTGTTGCCACGCACAAGGAGGCCAATATGTTTAACGGCACACAGCTTCTCTTTGGGCTGAGGAGCCGGCTGGTCCTGGTTGCTGCGGGTGTGCTTGCCATGACGTCGCAAGTGGCTGCCGACCCCCCGGCGAAAATCGGGCGCGCGCAACCGTCGGTGGCTACTTATGCCACGGGCCTGACCAGCCCGCGCGGCCTGACGTTCGGCCCCGATGGCAACCTTTATGTGGCGGAGGCCGGAACCGGTGGCCCCATGACGGCAACGGGAGGCCCCGACTGCCCAGTCCACTTCAACATCTACAGCCCCTTCGCGGCCGGCTTCAGCGGTCGCGTGACTCGCGTGCTCGCCGATGGCACGCAGCAGACGGTCGCCGACAACCTGCCGAGCACATCCGACGCCACCGGCGCGAACTTCGGACCGACTGACGTGGCGTTCGTCGGCAGCACGCTGTACGTGCTGATCGAGATGGGCGGTTGCCCGCACGGTTTGCCCGACGACCTGCCTGCGATCCTGCGCGTTCACCGCGACGGCTCGACGAGCATCGTGGCCAACCTCAACCTCTGGCACCGCGAAAATCCGCCGCACTTCATCAAGGACACCGACCCTGAAACCACGGATCAGGAACCGGGCGGCGTGTTCCACTCCATGATCGCGGTCGGCAAGTACCTGTACGTGGTTGAGACCAACCGCGGTTTCCTTTTGCGCGTCGACCCGTCGAGCGGCCTGATCGAAAAGCTGTATGACCTGACGATCGACAACCAGGAACACAACCCGATCGTGATGACACGACGCGGAAACAAGTTCTTCGTGGGTACGTTCGGCGAGGACGGAGGGCCGTCTGAGCTTGCGGTGTTCGACAAGGATTTTGAGCGCTATCGGTTGCCGTTCCAGACGCTTAACCCCATCGTGGGCCTGGCCTGGCATGGCGCTCTGCTCTATGGCGTCGAGATCTTTCCGCTCGACAACCCCTGGATGCCCGACTCCGCAAACCTCGTCACCTTCGATCCCAGGACCGGCGCGCGCAGGGAAGTACTGACCGGCTTCGCGAGCTTTCCAAACGGACTCATCAAGGGCCCAGACGGTGCGTTCTACACGTCGAATCAGGGGATTTCATTCGAGCCCGGCGACGGCAGCGTGCTGCGCATCGTTCCCTGAGGGGGGATTGGTGAGCGACGGAAAGGCCCCCGCAAGGGGCCTTTCGACTTTCGGATGGCGTCAGGCGATCGCGGCCCGCTGCACCCGCTGCGGCTGCGAAACGCCGTAGCCCTGCGCGTAGTCGACGCCGAGTCCGCGCAGGACCTCGATGATCTCCGCGTTCTCCGCCCACTCGGCGATCGTCTGCTTGCCGGTCAGGTGCCCGATTTCGTTGATCGAGCGCACCATCTCTCGGTCGATCGGGTCGTGCAGCACGCCCTTCACGAAGCTGCCGTCGATCTTCAGGAAGTCGACCGGGAAATGCTTCAGGTAGCCGAACGACGAGAGGCCGGTGCCGAAGTCGTCGAGCGCGAACTTGCAGCCGAGCTCCTTCAGCGCCTGGATGAAGCGGCTCGCCTGCGAGAAGTTCGCAATGGCCGCCGTCTCGGTGATCTCGAAGCAGATTTTGCTGCCGTCGATGCCGCTGCGGTGGAACTGCTCGATCACGTACGGCAGGAACTTGTCGTCGCCGAGGCTCTGGCCCAGGGGCATTGACTAGATGACAACCGCGGAGCACGCTGTCGCCCGAGAGGTGATCGTGCCGATGCAACGTCGGCCGAATTGGACGAAATGGCGGCCATGCCGGCCGTGCCTCGCGCGGCAGCGCCCGCCGCACCCGCCTAGGAATGAATCCTGGTTTGTTCGGTGCTTCACGAGGCAGCGAAATTGCTTTGCCGATAAGCGGCGCTCCGTGCGTTACCCGATGCACAAGTTAGGCGCA
>JALYJS010000025.1 GCA_030799345.1 Pseudomonadota bacterium
GCCGGATTCGGGCGGTCGAGTACCCAGACGGCTTTCTTTGCCGCTGCCGCGGCTTCCAGCACGTAGCGCAATGTGGTCACGAAAGTGTAGACGCGGCAGCCGAGATCCTGCAGGTCGACGAGCAGCACGTCGAAGTGCTCCATCATCGCGGGCGTTGGCCGGCGCAGTTCGCCATACAGGCTGAACACCGGTATCCGGTGCACCGGGTCCGTGTAATCGGCGGACTCGATCATGTTGTCCTGCTTGTCGCCGCGCAGGCCATGCTGCGGACCGAAGGCGGCGGTCAACCGAAATTCCTCCTGCGCCGCCAGCGCATCGAGCGAATGCCTGAGATCGGCGGTGACCGAAGCCGGATGCGCGACCAGGCCCACGCGACGGCCGTCCAGTCCGCGGCGCACGGCGCGATCGGCCAGCAGCCGGTCGATGCCGCACTTCATCGCGCGCCCAGCCGCAGCCGGAAAGTCCGCGGATCGTGGAAGTCGGGTTGCGCGGCGCGATGCGCGAGCGCCCAGTACGACAGCATGCCGCGCGCATCTTCGATGACCGCGCCAAGTCCTGCGTGCAGTGTCGCCCGGCCGCCGAGCTCGGGCAGGGCGTCGAGCGCCAGTTCGACACTCATCTCGAAGGACGCCGCATCGCCGCGGCATTCGATCGCAGGCAGGGTGACATCCGGCGCCGAGCCACCGCGCCGGCGTCCGTCGAAGCGATACGCCGCCCAGGCGCCGGATGGCGCGAAGTTGAATTCGTAATAGCTCTGCCGGTCATCGGCCCTCAGGAACGCTTCGAAGCAGCTATGTTGCCAGAGGGAGTCCCGGCGATGCGTTTCGGCCGGCGACGGCAGCCGCAGCGCCTCGATGTCGCCTTCGATACGGTATGAAAACCGCAGGACGGCAGCCTCGCGCAGCAGGGTGGCCGCAATCCGGCGCACGGCCGTGCAGGGCGTGGCCGGGTGGGAAATAAGGTCGACGTAGTTGTTCATGGATGCGGCTTTCTGGCACGTCGATGCTACCGCGCGCAAGCGGCATTCGTAGGGCAATCAACCTAAACCGGGCAAATAGCGGAAATATCGGTGCCGGGGTTGCAAACGGCCGCGCCGGCGGCAAGCTGTCGCCGGTGACGTTTGACTACGTGATCGTCGGCGCCGGTTCGGCCGGTTGCGTGCTGGCCAATCGTCTGAGCGCCGATCCTTCGCGCACCGTCTGCCTGATCGAGGCGGGCCCGCGCGACCGGTCGCCATTGATCCACATTCCGGCGGGCATCCTCGGCCTGGTGCCGAAGCGCAGATTCAACTGGGCATTCAAGACCGTGCCCCAGCCCGGGCTAAACGGGCGGCGCGGCTATCAGCCTCGCGGCCGCACGCTCGGCGGTTCGAGCTCGATCAACGCCATGATCTACATGCGCGGCCATCGTGGCGATTACGACGACTGGGCGGCGCTCGGCAATCCCGGCTGGTCATACGATGAAGTGCTGCCGGTGTTCCGCCGGTCGCAGGATCAGCAACGCGGCGCTAGTCACTATCACGGCATCGGCGGCGAGCTCACGGTGTCGGATCTCGCAAGCCCGGTGGACGCTTCGCACGCCTTCGTCGAATCGGCGCAGCGTTTCGGCCTGCGCGCGAACGACGATTTCAACGGCGCTGAGCGAGAAGGCACGGGCTTGTACCAGGTGACGCAGCGCCGCGGCCGCCGCTGCAGCGCGGCAGTCGCCTTCCTGCAGCCGGTGCTCGCCCGCACTAACCTGACGATCCTGACCGGACATCGCGTGTCACGGCTGGTTTTCGAAGGCCGCCGGGCGGTCGGTGTCGAACTGGGTGGTAATGGCAGCACGACGCGCATCGATGCCGCTCGGGAAATCGTGCTGGCGGCAGGCGTGTACGGCTCGCCGCAACTGTTGATGCTGTCGGGCGTCGGGCCGCGCGAAGAACTCGCACGGCATGGCATCCGGATCCTGCACGAGCTGCCGGGTGTTGGCGGGAATCTCGTCGATCACATCGATCTCGCGCTCGTCTACCGTTCGACGGACACGCGACTGATGGGCATCACGCTGCGCACCGCTTTGCGGGCGATTCCCGGCTATTTCCAGTGGCGCAGCCAGGGCAAGGGGCTGTTGACGACCAATTACGCGGAGGCGGGCGCTTTTTTCCGCAGCCGGGACGGGCTCGAGCGGCCGGATATCCAGCTGCACTTCGTCAACGGGTTGGTCGACGATCATGCGCGGCGGTTGCATTACGGTTATGGCGTCTCCTGTCACGTTGCGGCGCTCAGGCCGCTGAGCCGCGGCACCGTGCGCCTGCATTCGGCCGATCCGGCCGCGCCGCCTCGCATCGACCCGAATTACCTCGCGGTCGATGCGGATCTTCAGACGTTGATTGCAGGCGTCAAGGTGGCGCGCGAGATCATGGGTGGCGCGCCGCTCGATCGTCACCGCGGCGAGGAACTGTTCGCGGACGGCCACTCGGATGAGGCGCTGATCGCGCAGATCCGAAACCGCGCCGATACGCTCTATCACCCGGTCGGCAGCTGCCGGATGGGCCACGACGAGCTCGCCGTCGTTGATCCGTCGCTGCGAGTCCGGGGCATGGAAGGCCTGTCCGTCGTCGATGCATCGGTCATGCCGACGCTGATTGGTGGCAATACCAACGCCACGACGATCATGATCGCCGAGAAAGCGGCGGCAATACTTGCCCAGGCACCTGGTCACCGGGCGGCGTCGTGATCCGGGTCTGAGGAAATCGCGCCAAGCCTTTGTCGTTGCTGGAATCCCGCGCGGAGCGTCCCGGGCGACTGTGGAGCGCACGCAACAGGTCCAGAAGCCGGTCGCCATTGCGTGGCGACTGGCTGTAACATTCGCGCACTATCGTGGTCCTGGCGCAATGCCAGTAACTGTTGCGTTCACGAGAATTTGGGGGAGTACATCCATGTCCGATCGTCGCCGTTCGGTCCGTCTGGCCGCCGCCGTGTCGTCGATTCTCTCTGCGCCGGCCGTCGCCATGGGTACGGGTCTCGCGATAGCGCTGATTGCGCCATCGACGTTCGCGCAGGAAACGACGGCGCAGCTGACTGGCTATGTCGTCGGTGCCGACGGCCAGCCGATCGAAAACGCGGTGGTGTCAGTTCAGCACCTTCCGTCCGGCACGACGGCGACTTCGACGACCGGTTCGTCTGGCCAGTTTTCGGCGACGGGCCTGCGCATCGGCGGTCCGTATCGCGTGACGGCCAGGGCCGAAGGCATGCAGGACTCGGTGGTCGAGGATCTTTACACCCAGCTGGCGCAGCGCACGTCGGTGACGCTGGTCGCGCAGCCGATCGCGGAACTCGCGGGCGTCGAGGTGACCGGCGCCGCCGAGCGGGACGTGACCATTGGTGCCGGCAGCCGGTTCAGCGAGCAGAATCTGCGCGAACTCCCGTCCATCAGCCGCGACATCAAGGATGTCGTGCGCATCGACCCGAAGGCCTGGGTGGATCCAACGAACTCCGACGCGCTCGAGGTGGCCGGCGTCAACAACCGCTACAACACGGTCACGGTCGACGGCGTGCGCCAGAGCGACGATTTCGGCCTGAACAACAACGGCTACCCGACGCAGCGGAGCCCGTTGTCGATCGACGCGATCCAGGACGTGTCGATCCTGACGGCGCCGTTCTCGGTCGAGTACGGCCTGTTCCGCGGCTCGACGATCAACGTCGTGACGAAGTCCGGCACGAACGAATTTTCCGGCTCCGGCTTTTTCTACTCGGCGGGGGACGACCTGGCGGGTGACCGCAGCAAGGACAACGAACTCTCGTTCGATTTCGAAGAAGACACCTACGGCGGCACTTTCGGCGGCCCGATCCTGAAAGACCGCCTGTTCTTCTTCCTCTCCTACGAGAAACTCGAGCGGACCGCACCGCAGGAATTCGGCGCGACCGGCTCGGGTTTCCCGGTTGAAGTGCCGCTCGTTTCGCAGGCCGATTACGAGCAGATCCTCGGAATCGCGCAGAGTGTCTACGGATTCGACGCCGGCCAGGCGTTCGATGAGCTGAACGAGGAAGACGAAAAGATCCTCGCAAAACTGGACTGGAACATCACGGACTCGCACCGCGCCGCGTACTCATACCAGCGCACCGAAGGTAACGAGATCATCACGACCAACAACATACCGGCGCTCAATCGCCTCAGCGCCCCGTCGCAGTGGTACAACCGTGCGATCACGATGGAGTCCAACTCGCTGCAGTTCTTCTCGGACTGGAACGAGTGGTTTTCGACCGAGGTCAAGCTGGCGCGTAAGGAAACCGAAGGCCGCCAGGACTCGCTGTTCGGCACCGACTTCGCCGAGATGCAGGTGGCGACGAGCGAGGGTGGGCGCGTGTACCTGGGTCCCGACGAGAGCCGGCACGCGAACTACCTGACGAATGACCTCGACCAGATCAAGGTCAAGGGCAATTTCTTCCTTGGCGACCACACGCTGACGGTCGGCTATGAGCGCGAGATGCTCGACATCTTTAACGTCTTCCTGCCGCGCAGCCGTGGCCAGTATGTGTTTGCGAGCATTCAGGATTTCGAAGACCAGATCGCGACTTCGCTCGTGTACAACAATGCGTTCACGAACAATCCGGACGACGGTGCGGCGATATTCGGCTATGACGTGGACAGCATCTACTTTCAGAACGAATGGCAGGCGACGCCGGATTTCAAGCTGCTGGCCGGCATGCGCATGGACAGCTATTCCGGCAGCGACCAGCCGCCGCTCAACACGAATTTCCAGCAGCGCTATGGCTTCAGCAACCAGTCCACGCTCGACGGGCGTGATCTCGTGATGCCGCGCATCGGCTTCAACTGGCAGTGGCGCCCCGAGACCACGGTATATGGCGGCTGGGGCCTGTTCGGCGGCGGCTCGCCGAACGTGTGGATCTCGAACAGTTTCTCGGTTGACGGTGTCAACGTCATCCAGCAGACGATCAATTCGGGTTCGCCCGCGGATTTGCAGGTCGCCCTGCAGGACATTGACGGCTTCAACATCAACCAGGCGGTTCTCGACAACCACACGCTGCTGCGTGGCGACAGCCAGGTCAATGCCGTGGATCCGAACTTCGAGATCCCGTCGCAGTACCGCTGGAACCTCGGCGTCAAGCACACGCTGCCCTGGGATATCGAGATGAGTGCCGACGTGGTGCTGTCGCGCGTCAAGGATGAAGTCGTCTGGCGCGACCTGCGCCTGATCCCGACGGGCACCGCGCCGGACGGCCGGCCGATCTACGCGTCGCGTGCGGACGTGTCGCCCTGCAATCCCGGCCAGACGCCGCCGTGCAACCGGCCGTCGGGTCAGGATCTCCTGCTCACGAACACGGGCGGCGGCGATGGCACGGTATTCGCGATCGACTTCGCGAAGACTTGGCGCACGGGAGCGGGCCGCTTCGATGCCTACCTCGGCTACGGCTACCAGGACATCCACGACGTCAATTCGGGCACGAGTTCGACGGCGTCCTCGAACTGGGACAGCTACGCGACCGCCGATCCGAACGATCCCGAGCTCGAGACTTCGAACTACGAGATCCAGCACCAGTTCAAGGGCGCGTTCACCTGGCGCAAGGCATTCTTTGGTGACTACGAAACGAGCGTCTCGCTGGTCGGCGAGCGTCGTTCCGGCCGCGGATTCAGCTACACCTTCGGCGCCGGCACCGGCGTCTTCGGCGATCCGCGTCAGGGAGCACGCCAGCGGGCGCTGTTCTACGTGCCGGACGGCGACGTGATTTACGAAGCGCCATGCACGGCCGACGACGTGACGGCCGATCCGCTGACCTGCCCGACCACGGCCACGATCAGCGCCGCGCGCTCGGCGCAGTTCGCGACGGACGTCGATGCCTTCGTGCAGCGCAATGGTCTCCAGCGTTATCGCGGCAAGATCGTGCCGCGCAACTCGCACACGAGTCCGTGGACCTCGATCCTGGACCTGCGCCTGCAGCAGGAATTGCCGATCTGGGGAAGGATGCGCGGGTCAGTCACGCTGGACGTCGAGAACCTGGCCAACATGATCGACAACGAGTGGGGCCGGGTGAGCCAGGTCTCGTTCATCTACGTGGCGCCGGTGCTCGACGTGAACCGCATCGAGACGACGGGCTGCCCGAACGGCGCGGCGGAATGCTATGTCTATCGCCCGCGCGCCGGCCAGACCGGTCCGACGGACCCGGTCAAGTCGCTGTCGGCGTTGCCTTCCGTGTGGCGCGTGCAGCTCGGGGTCCGCTTCGAGTTCTGAGCGGTCGACGACCGGTGAAGGCGCGGCGGGCGACCGCCGCGCCTTGTTCTTTGGCAGGCGCTCACGGGCTGCTTGCTAGACTGGGGCGATGAATCCGCCCGTCGGTGCCGAGCCGCAGTGCGCGAACGCGGTGCTGATGATCCGCCCGCTGTGCTTCGGCGCAAATCCCGAGACTGCCGCGTCGAACCGCTTCCAGCAAACCAGCGCGGAAGCCGGCGCCGTCAGCACTGCGCAGCGCGAGTTCGATGGTCTCGCGCAGGCATTGGGCGACGCCGGCATTGCGGTGCACGTCGTGGACGACACGCCGGAGCCGCCGAAGCCGGATGCCTGCTTTCCGAACAACTGGGTCAGCTTGCACGCGGATGGCACCGTCGTGCTCTATCCGATGATGGCGCCGTCGCGCCGCGCCGAGCGGCGCGAAGAGGTGCTCGCGGCGTTGCGCGCAGCCGGATTTCGAACTGCGCGCACTGTGGATCTCTCGGGCTGGGAGGCGCACGGCGAGTTCCTCGAAGGCACGGGCAGCCTCGTGCTCGACCGCTGCCATCGCACGGCCTACGCGTGCCGCTCGCCGCGCACGACGTCGGGGGCGCTGGCCGATTTTGCCGGGCGACTCCGGTACCGCGTCATCGCCTTCGATGCGACCGGGCCGGGCGGCGAGCCCGCCTACCACACGAATGTGCTGATGGCGATCGGCGAGGATTTCGCGGTGATCTGCGCCGAGGCCGTGACGGACGAGGTCGAGCGCGAGCAGCTGCTTTCGGAGCTGGCACTGGCCGGCCACGAACCGCTCGAGATCAGCCGCGAAGAGATGCATGGCTTCGCGGGCAACCTGCTTGCGCTCCGCGCGCGGGACGGAAGCCAGGTGATCGCGATGTCGGACGGTGCCTGGAAGAGTCTCGCGCCGGCATCGCACCGCGCGCTCGAGCGCCACGGCCGCATCGTAACCGCGGCAATTCCGGTGATCGAGCGCCTGGGCGGCGGCAGCGTGCGCTGCATGATCGCAGAGGTGTTCCTGCCGCACTGAGCGTGCCGGACCCGATGGTAGAATCGCGCCTTGCTCGAACTCGGCCTCAAGATATTGATTGCCTATCTGCTTGGCTCCGTCGTGGGGGCTCTGCTCGTCGGCACATTCCGCGGCGTCGACATCCGCGAGCAGGGCAGCGGCAACGCCGGCGGCACGAATGCGTTGCGCACCCAGGGTTTCGGCTTCGCCGCGGTGACCGTCGTGATCGACGTCGGCAAGGGCTGGCTGGCGGCCGGCTGGGTGCCGGGCCTGTCGCTTCCCGGTGTCGCCGCCGATCCGGCTATCGACCGCGACTGGCTCGCCGTCGCCTGCGCCGCCGCCGCGGTGATCGGGCATGTCTGGCCGCAGTACCACGGATTCCGCGGAGGCAAGGGCGGTGCGACGCTCCTCGGCGCACTGCTCGCGCTGATGCCGTCGCTCGCGCTGGTCGCGGTCGGCGTCTGGCTCGTCGTCGCGATGCTGGGGGGCATCGTTGCGGTCGCGACCATGACTGCCGCGGCCGCAATGCCGATCGCCCTCTGGTTCTTCGGCGGGGCGAACTGCGCGCTCGTCGCATTCACGCTCGCGATGGCGGCGCTCGTGATCTACGCGCATCGCAACAATATCCGCCGCCTGCGCACGGGCGAAGAACCGCGACTCGCCCGCCTGTGGCTGCTCGGCCCCCGCAAGCCGAAGCCATGAGCCGTCGCCGCGAACTCCTCGGACTTCTCTCCGACGGCGAACAGCATTCGGGCGAAGACCTCGCGGCCGCGCTCACGGTGTCGCGGGCGGCCGTGTGGAAGCAGCTCCGCTCCTTGCCGGAGTGGGGCATTGAATGCACGGCGGAGCGCGGACGCGGCTACCGCCTCGCGCAGCCGCTCGACCTGCTGTCTGCCGATGTCATCCGGCGGGAGTTGCCGCAACTGGCTGCGAGCCGGCTGCGCAATCTCGAGGTGCACGAGGCCCTGACCTCCACCAGCGATGCGTTGCTCGCCGTCGGCGACCTGCCGGCGGGCCGCTTCGACGCCTGCCTCGCGGAATTCCAGACCGCGGGCCGCGGACGACGTGGCCGGCGCTGGCTCGCGCCATTCGGTTCCGGACTCTGCCTGTCGGTGAACTGGACGTTTCGCGATGCCCCGGCCGCGCTCGGCGCGCTGTCGCTGGCCGCGGGCGTCGCCGTGCTGCGCGCACTCGCCGCGCTCGGCGTTCCCGGCGCGGGATTGAAGTGGCCCAATGACATCGTGCACGAGGACCGCAAACTGGGCGGCATCCTGATCGATCTGCGTGGTGAGGCGGCGGGGCCGGCGTATGTCGTCGTCGGTGTCGGCCTCAATACGCAACTGAGCGAGCCGGCACTCGAAGCGCTGCGCGCGGAAGGCAGCGAGGCCATCGACCTGGCGACGCTCGGTGCGGTGCCGGGCCGCAACCACGTGGCCGCGCGCTTGATCGGCGAACTCGCGCTCGCACTCGAAGAATTCGACGCTCGCGGATTCCCGGCGTTTGCGGATGAATGGCGCGCGGCCGATGCGCTCGCCGGCCGGCCGGTGCGCGTGCTGCAGGGCCGGGAGTCACAGGAAGGTGTTGCCCGCGGCGTGGACCCGGATGGCGCGCTGCTGCTCGACACGGGCGGCGCGCGCCGGCGGATCCTGTGCGGCGAAGTGTCGGTGAGGCTGGCGGTCGCCTGCCCGAGCGCATAGATTCGATGCCGATGCGCCTCCTGCTTGCCCTGCTGCTGCTGGCCAACTTCGCCTGGTACGCCTGGCATCACTGGGTCAATGCACCCGACGATGCGCCCGCGCCCGTTTCAATGCGCAGCCCGCAGCTCGTGCTCGCGCGCGAGGCGCCGCCGGGGGCGCCGGCCACGCAGATTGCAGCACGCGGCGCGAACGACTGCGTGAGTCTTGGACCCTTTCATGACCTGACCGAAGCGGCGCACGCTTCGACACTGCTGCGTGAGAGCGGGCTCCGCCCTCGGCAGCGCGCCGGCGAAGGCGTGATCTGGAAAGGCTTCTGGGTATCGCTCGCCGGAATTGCGGATCGCGCGACCGCCGACGGCATCATCGAGCGGCTGCGCCGCTTCGGCGTCGGCGACGCCTACACGATGCCGGGCGCCGAGCGGCAGGTCACGATCTCGCTCGGTCTGTACAGCGAGCGGGAGCGCGCCTTGCGCCGCATGGACGAGGTGCAGGCGCTCGGCTTCGAGCCGGGTCTCGCGGAACGGGAACGCAGCGGTACCGTTTACTGGATCGATGTGGACGTGGTTCCGCCAGCGGCACTGCCGGATGTCTCCCGGCTGGACGGCGAAGGGGGTCTCATCAAGCGGCTCGAAGTGAAGCCCTGCGGGTCGCAGCCGGGCTAGAATGCCGGCCGTTGCCGGCGTAGCTCAGCTGGTAGAGCAGTGGTTTTGTAAACCTCAGGTCGGGGGTTCGATTCCCTCCGCCGGCACCAAATGTCGATCAACCGGTGCGATTCCAACAAATCAGTCAGAACAGCTCCTCAAAAAGCGGCCTGTCTGGTTATCGAATGGGAGCGCTCCCGAACCGGAAAGACGCTTTCGATGAATGCTTCGCTCCAGGCGCCTGACTGGCTGCCCATACCCACATCGAACGTGATCGACCCGCGCACGGTGTATGAGCGGTTCAGCACGAAGTCAGGAAATCGCCGTTTAATGTCGGCCTGGGGAACGTACAGCCGCATATTGCTCGTCCCGTCGACATAGTGGCCCGACGAGTAGACAAGCGTTGGGGGTGCATTCGCGTGAAGAATCTCGAAGGTCAGCCGGTAGCCGGACCCGTAGCTGCCGGCGAACGCCGGCACGATGTCCGTATCGCGGCCGTTGCCATTCCGCAGGATCTGGAAATCACGGAGCTTCACGCCCCCCGCGCCGTAAGCGCTTTTCATCTTCTCCAGCTCCCGATGATCCGCGGCAGTCCCTTCCGCTACGATCGTGCGGCAGCGTGAAGGGGAATACCCCCAGCTCGACGAAAACAGCGATCGACGCTGGCGCACCGGGCCGCACAACGCCGGGTCGCGGAATCGGATGGCGGCCTCCTGGAAGCACTTCGACCGCGCGTAGAACGATCGATACCCGTCGGGATTCAGAAGCAGTCCGCTCTCATAGTCGGTCGGGCTGACGGCCTCACATGTCTTGACCGCCTTCGTCCGCTCCTCGTCATAGCGGGACGCCGCAACCGCCGCGGCAGAGAGCAGGCAGATGATCATGCCCAGGAGACCGAGGGGCGGCACGCGACTTGAGGCGCGGGCCAGCCGAATGGATTCCATTCAGCGCGTGCCCTCTGTCGGCACCACCCGGGAACTCCCGGAATTCACGTCGAATGATGCCAGCAGCTTGCGAGCCGACCGCGGGTCCGCGCGATCCGCGATGGCAACGATGTCCGTGCGCAACCGTTCGCGATTGAGCTCGCAGCGCACATAGCCGTTGTGCAACCCGTCGTGGAACTTCGCGGCGGGATTGAGCGGCAGCACCGCGCTCTTGTCGTAGGTCGCCGTCGCAATGGACGACGCGACAAGCTCAACCGCGACCGGCCTGCCCGCGGCATTCGCGATTTCACTGACCCAGAAAGAGTGGATGTCACCGGTCAGCACCACCGGATTGGCGGCGCCGCTTTTGACGAGCGAGGCCAGCAACCGCTCGCGCGCAGGCGGATATCCGGACCAGGCATCGCTGTAATGGCGCGGCGATTCGACCGACCCTTCGGCGACCGTCATGACCATCACGCTCTGCGCGAGCACATTCCACGCGGCGCTGCTGCCGGCAAGCGCTGCGTCGAGCCACCGCTCCTGGTCGGGGCCCAGCACCGTGCGCGACGGATCCGCGAGCGCGGCCTTGCAGGTGGGCTCCAGCGGATTGATGAAAGTCCCGCCACCAGCGCCGCCGAACAGGATCTTGCGGCCTTTCTCAAAATCGCAGCGCATCACGGTCGGCGGGTGCGGGCAGACCTGCAGCGAGCGGTACTGGCGCGTGTCGAGTACGTAGAAACGCGCGAGCGTGCCCCAATCGATCGAACCGTAGATCTCAACCGCCATGTCCGGGCGCAGCCGCGACGGGCGCACCGGCATGTGCTCGAACCAGGCCTGGTAGGCTGCGGCGCGCCGCGCGGGGAACTCGGTACGCACTCGCTCGCCGCCGCAGAGCTCGTGCTCGCTCGTCAGCGAGACGTAATCGTTGTCGACTTCATGGTCGTCCCAGGTCACGAGCCAGGGACAACAGGCATGCGCGGCCTGCAGGTCAGGATCGGTGCGGTACTGTGCGTAGCGGCGCCGGTAATCGGACAGCGTCACGGCTTCGATGGGATCGAACTGGCGCACGCGCCGCTCGCCCCAGGCGTCTTCATAGATGTAGTCGCCGAGCATCAGGATCAGGTC
>JALYJS010000041.1 GCA_030799345.1 Pseudomonadota bacterium
CAGCGCCACCAGGACGGACTGGCGGCGCACCTCGTCGCTCTGGTCATGCGTGCGCTTGCCGAGCAGCTGCACGATGTGCCAGCCGAACTGCGTACGGAATGGCTCGCTGATCTCGTTCAGTTCGAGCACGCCGAGCTCTGCCTCGAACGCGGGATCGAAGGTTCCGGGGGAATTCCAGCCGAGATCGCCGCCGCGACTGCCCGAGCCTGGATCCTCCGACGTGACGCTTGCGAGCGCGCTGAAATCCTCACCGCCACGGATGCGTTCGCGCAACGACTCCAGGCGCTGCCGTGTCGTGGCGTCGTCCTGTACTTCGGTGGGACGCATCAGTATGTGGCGCGCGTGGACCTGCTCGACCATCATCGGCCCGGTCTGGCTGCCGCGGGTCTCGTCCAGCCGGACGATGTGAAAGCCGGTCGGTGTGCGCACCGGGTCACTGACGTCGCCGGCCTTCATGCGGGCGACAAGTTCCGCGATGAACTGCGGCAGCTGCCCCATCTGCCGCCAGCCGAGTTTGCCGCGTTCGAGCGCGGACTGCGCCTGCGAATGCGCAATCGCGAGCTGGCCAAAATCCTCGCCGCCGCGGGCGCGGGTGGTGATGTCGCGTGCCAGTTCTTCGACGCGGTTCATCTGGTCGGTGGTGGCGGACTCCGGCAACGGCAGCAGGATGTGAGAGACGTCGTACTCCGAATTCTGGTCCGCCTGGTTCGCCTGCCGTTCGAGCGCCTGGTCGAGTTCGCGCGGCGACACATATATGCGCGGGAGCACATCGCGCTGTCGCAGCATCGTCATCGTGATCTCGCGCCGCATTTCCTCGCGGTAAGTCGCGTAATCGATCCCCTGCGCGGCGAGCGTCGCCGGCATCTGTTCGAATGCGATGCCATTGCGCTGTGCCACGTCGCGCAGGGCCTCGTTCAGCATTTCGTCCGGCACCTGCACGCCCAGCCTGCCGGCGCGCTGTACCTGGATCTCCTGCAGCACCAGTCGCTCCAGCACCTGCTGGCGCAGCACGTCGGCCGGCGGCAACTGTGTGCCCTGGCCCTGCAGCCGGTCGACGATCATGGCGCTCTGGGTGTCGAGCTGGCTCTGCAGCACGATTCCGTCGTTGACGATCGCGATGACGCGATCCAGCGGCACGCCGCTGGTCGACAGTTCGCGCGTCTGGGCGGCGGCGGGGCCTGCCAGCGTCAGCGACAGCAAAAGGGCGGTCAATAGTCGTGTCATGGCCTATCCGGTTCGGTATCAGGGCGGGGCGATGGCGGAGGCGGGGGAGTATCCCCGAATGCCCCGCTGCAGGAAAGCGTCATTGCTGGTTCCGACCGACGACAGGCCCCTGAGTTCCAGCTGCAGCATCACCGAATTGTCGCTTTCGCCCGTGCGATTCGAGACATAGCGGCGCCCGAGCAGCCGGATGCGCCAGCAGCAGCTGCCGTATTCGAAGCCGGCGAAACGATCGATGGATTTATCCTCCCGGGTCGAATAAACCTGGCGTGCGAATACCTGCCAGGACGGGGACAGTCGCCACGCAGCCGAAGCATCCCATTGCTCGAGCAGCCCCTCGCGATAGCGGTAGCCCAGGTTGACGACTGCGTCCGGCCGCGGACGGTACTGCACGCCCGCCTGTCCGAGCACGGTATTCGATTCCTCGCGGTCCCACTCCATTGCGATGCGCGCGCTCCAGTTGCGCCATGCAGTCAGGTCGATCTCGCCGACCAGGTTCGACGAGCTGCGCGACTCCGCCACTTCGCCCGGCAGCACGACGCGCGGCTGCTCGAAGTAGAAGCGCTGGCCGATCGTCGCGGACAGGAACTGGTGACCGGTATCGGCATTCAGCAGCCGTGTCGTCATGCCGGCAGCCAGTTCGTTGGCGTCACCCAGCCGATCCGCGCCGACATAGCGATTGGTGCGGAAGAGCTGCACGAGGTTGAGATCCGGCAGTGCGGTGTCGAACAGCGGCAATTCGGATTGGTCCCGAAACGGGATATACGTGTAACGCAGCCGCGGTTCGAGCGTGTGGATCAGGTGATCGCGCGATCCGGCGGTGCGTTCGAATGCGAGGCCGGCATCGAGCGACACGATCGGCGCTTCGCGGTCGAGCGAGTCGTCGGTGCCCGGCGCGGTATCGGACAGCTCATAGGCGGTCAGCCGCCAGGCTGCGCTCGGCTCGATGTACCACCCCGGCCCGCCTACCGGCAAGGCGAGGCGGGGTGCCAGGTCCAGGCGCAGGCCGGTCGTGCCTTCGTCACGCTCGAACCAGGTGCTCTCCGCATCGAACGATGTCATCAGCCGGCCGCGCGCGAGCGGCCAGGCGCCCGTGAACTGCAGCTGCGGCAGGCGCGAATAGGGACGCGACAACGGATCCACCGTCAGGTCTATCGTCTGGAAATCCTGCAGGCGACCATCGAGTCGCCAGCCGCGTCCGAGCCAGGCGAGATGCAGATAGCGGTCCAGGAAGGTGACGCTCGTGCCGTCCGGCCCCAGTCCGAAATCCTCGAAGTAGCGGCTGTCACTGGCGTCCGTGAGGCTTGCGCTGAATCGCAGGCGATCGGTCAGTTCCGTGCGATGGGTCAGCGTGCTGAGGCGGCGGTCCCGGCCCGCGAGGTCGTCGCCGGGAAGGAAGCGCGTGTCGAACTGCCCGCGGCTGCGTTCCGTGAGGTATCGGAGTTCGCCATTCAGTCCCAACCCGCGCCGGGACAGCAGGAACGGCGTCAGTGTCAGGTCGTAGTTCGGCGCCAGATTGAAGTAATACGGCACGCCGACTTCGAATCCGCTCTTGTCTGAATTGCCGAACGACGGAAACAGGAAGCCGGATTTGCGCGCATCGCCGACGGGGAAGGTGATCAGCGGCGCGTAGAGGATCGGAATGCCCTTCAACTCCACGCGGACGTTGCGCCCCTTGCCGAGCTGCGTGCGCTGGTCGATGTCGATCGACGACGCACGCAGGAACCAGTCATTGTTGCCTGCGGGACAGGTGGTGAAGCTCACTTCGCGCAGGGACAGCGCGCCTTGCGGCGAGACATCGAGTTCCGCGGCCTCGCCGCGCGCGGGTTGCGCGGGCAACTCGAACTCCGCGCCGGTGAAGTGGCCCGCACCGCCCATGCCCCACGCGCCGGTAAGGCCCTTGAGCCGCAGATCCGGAGAGCGGAATTCGACGTCGCCCTCGACTTCGAAGCGCTTCTCCGAGGCGTCGTAAGTGGCCGACTCCGCAGACAGCTCGCGATCGCCCTGCCGCACCACGACGCCGTCGGAGAGCTTCGCGTCGCCTGCACGGGTGACCTCGGCGCCGCCGCTCGTCACCCGCACCGGCAAATCGTCGGATCCATTGATTGCAACGCCATCTCCGGACGGCGCGGGCGTCGCAGTCAGGGGCTCAGGCTGCGCCCATACGCATTCCTCCGACGCGGCCTGCGGCAGGAAGAAGGCGGTTGCAAGCAAGGCAGTAAGGCGGCGCGAAAGCACTTGGTCCGGAAGTCTATAATGCGGGCCCACCAGCCGTCGCCCCTGCATGACAACTCACGAAAACGCCGATCCACGCCTGCAGAGACTTGAACGCTGGATCGCGGGCCTTCCCGGTCCGCCGGTCGATCGCCTGCTGCCGGCATCTTCTGACGCGAGTTTTCGCCGTTACTTCCGCGTGCACCGCGAAGGCAATACGCAGATCGCCATGGATGCGCCGCCCGAGCGCGAGGCGCTCGACGCCTGGCTGCACGTTGCGCGCATTCTCGCGGCGACGGGGGTACACGTCCCGCCGGTGATCGCCGTCGATGCCGAGCAGGGATTCGTGCTGATCGGCGATCTCGGAAAGCAGCATTATCTCGAGGCGCTCGGCGAAGGCGCCGATCCGGAACCGCTCTATGAGGCCGCGATCGATGCGCTGGTGCAGATGCAGTCGGGTGGCGCGGCCCTGGCGTCGGAACTTCCGGCATACGATCGCGCGATGCTGTCGCGGGAGATGGAACTCTTCACGGAATGGTTCATCGGGCGGCATCTCGGTCTCGCGCCGGTCGCGGCACAGCGGCGCACGATCGCCGAGGCATTCGAATGGCTTTGCGACGAGGCGCTCGTGCAACCGGTCGTGCTCGTGCATCGCGACTACCATTCGCGCAACCTGCTGGTGCGCGCGGACGGCAATCCAGGGATCGTCGATTTCCAGGATGCCGTGCGCGGCCCGGTAACCTACGACCTGGTTTCACTGCTGAAGGACTGCTACCTCGTCTGGCCGGCACGCCGCCTGAACGGCTGGCTCGACCGCTATCGCGAACGCGCGGCCGCTGCCGGCATCGACGTCGGCGTGGACCGGGCGCAGTTCCTGCACTGGTTCGACACGATGGGACTGCAGCGCCACATCAAGGTGCTCGGCATCTTTGCGCGTTTGTGGCACCGCGACGGGAAACCCGGCTACCTCGCGGATCTGCCCCGCGTGCTCGACTACACGATCGCGGTCACCTCGGCGTTGCCGGAGCTCGCGGCGTTCGATGAGTATCTGCGCGGAGAGGTGGTTCCGGCATTTGCGGCCGTGGGGCGCCGGGCGGGCCGCCCGCGATGAAAGCGATGATCCTGGCCGCCGGCCGCGGCGAACGCATGCGCCCGCTGACTGACCGGCTGCCGAAGCCGCTGCTGGAGGCCGGCGGGTACCGGCTGATCGAATATCACCTGGCTTCGGTGCGGAAATACGGCATCAACGAGGTCGTCATCAACCTCTCGTGGCTCGGCGAGCGCATCCGCGAAGAACTGGGCGATGGGAGCCGTCACGGGCTCGCCATCCGCTATAACGACGAAGGCCCGGTGCCGCTCGGCACCGGCGGTGGACTGTTCGCCGCCCTGCCGCTGCTCGGAGAGCAGCCGTTCCTCGTGGTCAATGGCGACGTCTGGTGCGACCTCGAGTTCGAGAGACTGAGCCGGCCCGCGGGTTCGCTCGCGCACCTCGTGCTGGTCGAGAATCCGGCACATCACCCGGAAGGCGATTACGGCCTCGATGCACAGGGTCATGTGCTCTCATTAAAGAGCCGCCTGACCTTTGCCGGCGTTTCCGTGGTGGATCCGTCCCTGTTCGACGGCTGCGCACCCGGTATTTTTCCGCTGAAGCCATTGCTCGACCAGGCGATGGCGAGCGGCCGGTTGACCGGCCAGCGCCATACCGGCGCCTGGATGGATGTTGGCACGCCGGCACGGCTGGCGGGGCTGGATGCGGAGCTTCGCCTCGGACGGGCTCGCCATCCCGTGCTGTCTTCGCCGGTCGGATAGAATAGTCCGGAAAACCGCGATTCGCTGGATGTAAATGGCTGATTTCAAAGGTATTCCATTGGCTGTCGAGCGCCCGCCTGCGGCCAGCGGCGAAAAGTACCTGACGTCGCAGGGCTTCAACGCCATCAAGAACGGGATCAAGCGCGCGCCGCAGCCCGAGCCGCTGCCGACCGGCGCCAAGCCGCGCTGGTTGCGCGCGCCGATGCCGGCGGGCACGCGTTTCGACGCGCTCCGCCGCACGGTGCGTGAGCACCGGCTGAGCACGGTCTGCGAGGAAGCGCATTGCCCGAACATCGGCGAGTGCTGGAATGCGGGCACTGCCACGCTGATGCTGATGGGCGCAGTCTGTACGCGCGCCTGCAGGTTCTGCGCGGTGGACACCGGCAACCCGCGCGGCTGGCTCGATCCGGATGAGCCGGACAACGCGGCGCACACGGTGGCCCTCATGGGGCTCGGTTACGTGGTGCTGACCTCCGTCAATCGCGACGATCTGCCTGACGGCGGTGCCGCGCACTTCGCGGCCTGCGTGCGCGCGATCCGGGGCACAAGCCCCCGCACAGCGGTCGAGGCGCTGACACCCGACTTCCAGGGCGATATCGCCGCCGTGGAAACCGTCATCGATTCCGGCATCGTGGTATTCGCGCAAAACGTCGAGACGGTCGAACGGTTGACCCATCCGGTGCGCGATCCGCGCGCGGGATACCGCCAGACGCTCGATGTGCTGGCGCACGCCAAGCGGCATCGCCCGGACGTGCTGACGAAGTCGAGCCTGATGCTTGGCCTCGGCGAGACGGCGGAAGAACTACTCATGGCTATGGACGACCTGCGCCGGGCCGGTTGCGATCTGCTGACGCTCGGCCAGTACCTGCGCCCGACCGTCAACCACCTGCCGGTCGAGCGATTCGTGACGCCCGCGGAGTTTGCCGCTTACCGCGACGCGGCGCTGGCGCGCGGCTTCACTGAATGCGTCTCCGGACCGATGGTTCGCTCGAGCTATCGCGCCGAGCGGGCTTTGGCCCGCGACAACTGCGGGCTCCCCTGATGCATCCCTTCCCGCACCGCTATCGGATCCGGATCGGCGCCGAGTCCGAAGGCGCCATGCGGCTCTCGGGCGAGGGATTGCCGGAGCTCCTGTCGCTGCCTCCCGTGGAGTTCGGCGGGCCGGGTGACCACTGGTCGCCGGAAACGCTGCTGCTCGCGTCGGTCGTCGACTGCTTTGCGCTGACGTTTCGTGCGATTGCGAAGGCTTCGCGTTTCGAATGGCGCGAACTGTCCGCCGAGATCGAGGGGCTGCTCGAGCGCACCGACGGCAACAGCCGGTTCACGCAGCTGCATACGCGCGCGAAGCTCGTCGTGCCGGCCGGCACGGATCCCGCGAAGGCACGGCTGCTGATGGAGAAAGCGGAGAAGGGCTGCCTGATCTCCAATTCGCTGACCGCGGCTCGCCATCTCGACTGCGAGATCGTCGAAGAGCGATGAGCGCACTCGTGCGCTGGCTCGGCCGCGTGGAATACGCGCCGGTCTGGCGTGGCATGCAGGATTTCACGGACACGCGTGACGCCGCGACGCCCGACGAGATCTGGTTACTGGAACATGCGCCGGTGTTCACCCAGGGCCTGAACGGCCGTCCGGAGCATCTGCTCGCGACCGGCGACATACCGGTGGTCGGCATCGACCGCGGCGGGCAGGTCACCTATCACGGGCCCGGACAACTCGTCGTTTACGCGCTCGTCGACCTCAGGCGGCGCCGCATCGGCGTGCGTGAACTGGTCGTCGGGCTGGAGAATGCGGTGATTGCGCTCGCGGCTCGCCACGGCATCGCAGCCGCCGGCAGTCGTGATGCGCCCGGCGTCTATGCCGGCGCGCGCAAGCTGGCAAGTCTCGGATTACGCGTACGGCGCGGCTGCAGCTATCACGGACTCGCGCTGAATGTGGACATGGATCTCGAACCGTTCGGCCGGATCAATCCCTGCGGCAGGGCCGGCCTCGCGATGACCCAGTTGTCGGACTTCGGCGTGAACACGGATGTACACGACGTTGCGTGTTCGCTCGCCCCGCTCGTGTGCGAGGCGCTCGGCCTGGACTGGGACGGAAACTGGACTCAGAGCGCGACCAGCACGACCCCGCTGTCGGTCAGGTCCTGATAGATGTTGTCGAGCTGGGCACGGCTTTCCGCCCGGATGGTGTAGGTCAGCGCCAGGAACTTGCCCGCGCGGCTCATGCGTTCGGTGATGCGGTCGGGACTCATCGGCCCGGCGTGGCGCTCGATAATCGCACGCGTCAGCGTGCGGAAGGACTCGGAATCACGGCCCATCACCTTGACCGGGAAATCGGTCGGGAACTGGAACAGCTCGTCGTTGCCGCTCATGTCGGCAGCGCGGTCGAGAACTCACGCTTCGTTGCGAGGAATCCCTCGTGAATGGCGCGGAACACGGCGCCGGGCCGGCCGCTGCCGACCGGACGGCCGTCGAGCATCGTGACCGCGCGAATGCCGCCGCCGGCGGACGCAATCAGTATTTCGTCGGCGCCGCGTAATTCCTGCTCGCTCACAGGTCGCCGCGCTGACGGGATACCGGCGCGTTTGGCCAGTTCGAACAGCACTCCGCGGGTGGTGCCCGGGAGGATGGCGTTCGTCTGCGGCGGCGTAGCGATCGTCCCGTTGCCGACAACGTGCACGCTGCTCGTGCTGCCTTCCGTGAGCCCGCCGCCGCGCAACAGGATCGACTCGGTCGCACCGGCGTCGGCTGCTTGCCAGCGATGCAGCACATTGCCGAGCAGCGACACGGTCTTGATGTCGCAGCGTGCCCAGCGCAGGTCGTCGGCCGTGATCGCCGTCGTGCCATGCGCGATCGTTTCCGCCGACAGTACGGGCAGCGCGGAGATGCAGGCAAAGATCGTGGGGCGCAGGTCGGGCCGCGGAACGTGATTGCGTTCCGGTTCCACGCCGCGAGTCACCTGGATATACAGCAGGCTGTCGCCGCCGCCGTTCCCGTGCACCAGCTTGCCGAGCACGGACAGCCAGCCCGCGCGATCGAGCGCCGGCGCCATGCGGATTTCGCGCAGGCTCCGGTCCAGGCGCTCGATGTGCTCGTCGAACCGGTAAGCGCGGGCGGCGAACACCGGCAGCACTTCGTACACGCCATCGCCGAACAGGAACCCGCGGTCGAGCGGCGAGATCCTCGCTTCTTCCAGCGGCCGCAGCTGGCCGTCGAGCCAGACGAGCGGACGCGGCACGGTCAGGCGAACCAGGACAGGACCGTGTCCCAGATCCTGCGGAAGATGTTGCCGCGCGGTACCTCCGCGAGCGGGTGCAACGGTGCTTCGGCCAGCACCTTGCCGTCCACCGTCGCCCGCAGTACGCCGACCCGGTCGGAAACCGTGAGCGGCGCGAACACCTTGGGCGCGAGTTCGATGCTGATCTCCACGCGTTCCGCAGTGCCGCGCGGCAAGGTGACGACCAGGTCCTCGGCAAGACCGACCGCCGCCCGGCCACCGCGGGCCTTGTAAATGCGAAGCTGTGCGAGTTCCGTGGCGCCGGCCTGCAGCGTGCGCGTCTCAAAGAAATTGAAGCCGTAATTGATCAGCGCGAGGCTTGCGTCCTCGCGCGCCCGCATGCTCTTGGTGCCGGCGACCACCGCGATCAGGCGCATGTCATCACGTTTCGCCGAGGAAACGAGGCAGTAGCCGGCCGCCTCGGTCATGCCGGTCTTGACGCCATCGAAGGACGGATCGCGCTGGAGCAGGCCATTGCGGTTGGGCTGGCGGATGTTGTTCCAGGTGAACTCGCGCTGCGAGTACCAGCGATAGTAGTCCGGGAACTCGGCGATGATCGCGCGCGTGAGCCTCGCGATGTCCGCGACCGACATCTGGTGGTTGGAACCCGGCAAACCGGTCGAATTCTGGAAATGACTTTCGCGCATGCCGAGCCGCTCGGCGTACTGGTTCATCAGCGCCGCAAACGTGTCCTCGGTTCCCGCAATCGCCTCGGCAAGCGCGATGGTCGCGTCGTTGCCGCTCTGCACGATCATGCCCTGGATCAGCACGTCGACGGGAACCTGGGAATTCAGGTCGAGATAGGTGCGCGAGCCTTCGGAGCGCCAGGCGCGTTCGCTGATCGGCACCGCGGTCTCGAGCGTGAGCTTGCCGTCTTTCAGTGCGTGGAAAACGGCATAGGCGGTCATCAGCTTGGTGATGCTGGCAGGCTCGATGCGGTCATCGGCGCGATGGCCGGCCAGCATCTGGCCGCTTGTCTGGTCGACGAGGATCCAGGCCGTGGCGTCGAGCGCCGGTGGGGGCGGCACCGGTGGCGTATCGGCCTGCGCAATGGCGGTGGCGGCGCAAAGGGCAGCGAGCAGGGTTCTCAAGGGCAGTCTCGCGGTGATGAATGGGCGCGCAATTCTACTGCAGTGCGAGGCGGGGCGAGTCGGCACCAGCCGCACGCAGGCGCTCGATCAGCCGGTCGAACTCGCCGACGCTCGCAACCGGGCCCGCGCGCACGCGATACAGCCGGCGCCCGTCGGCCCGGGCTTCGGTGACGTCGACACCGTCGATTCCGGATGCGCGCAGCCGCTCGGCCAGACGCGTCGCATTCGCTTCCTCGGCAAATGCGCCGGCCTGCGCGAAGAAGTGATTGACGGCAGGTGGCGCAGGCGGCGTTTCTCCCGCCACCAGGCTCCGGACCTCGACGAGCGCCGTGCCGGCACGCACCATGTCGAGCTCCAGGGCCGCCTTCCGCGACAGGTCGATGATGCGATTCCGGGCAAACGGTCCGCGGTCATTCAACCGGATGACGACGTGGCGTCCGTTCTGCAGGTTGGTCACGCGCACCCACGCAGGCAACGGCAAGGTCGGGTGCGCCCCGGTCATCGCGTCCATGTCGTAGGTTTCGCCGGTTGCCGTGCGTTTACCGTGGAAATCGGGCCCGTACCAGGACGCAACGCCCTGCTCGACGTAGCCTGCCGCGGATGCGAGCACGACATAGCGCTGGCCGCCGACCTCGTAGAACGGCGGATTGCCGCTCCGGGCGCGCGGTTCCTCGC
>JALYJS010000042.1 GCA_030799345.1 Pseudomonadota bacterium
CTCCAACGCATAGTTAGAGCTCACGTAATTCATCGTTGCGAACTGGCCGGCAGGAAATTGTGTCGACTACCCGTAGCTGCCTGTCATACATGCCCATATGACCATGCTCACCTGTGGAGCTGAGTTCGCCTGTGATTTCCAGATAAACGTATGAAAAATCGATGCCTATGGGGCAGGAAGAAGAAAGGCGACCAACGAGCCACCATCGCTCAGTTGAGCCCACCGGCCGAAACAAGCACACTTCAAAACCGGACATGTAATAGCCGGAGTACCGCGCGACCGTTCAGTCAGCAACTGATGCGGTCGCAAACGCCAAGAACAGAAGAAGTACCGGCCAGCGCATAAGTGAGCTCTAACTACAATTGGGCATGAACATGACGTGATGTTTTACGTCATTTCTGTCCATTAATCACCCTGCGCGCGCGTAAGTCTTTGACTAGGTTACCCCTGGATCAGATCTAACCTGCCAGTGGGAAAAGCCACGGATGGCCAAACCGCGCAAGCTCCTGCAAGAGGTGCAATTCCGGATACGCGCTCGCCACATGAGCTTACGGACTGAAACGACATATTTGCACTGGATCCGTCGCTTCATCCGGCATCACAACCGGCGCCATCCGCGTGAAATGGGTGGCCCCGAAGTCGAGGACTTCCTGACCTCGCTGGCGGTCAACAACAAGGTTTCGGCCTCGACACAGAATCAGGCACTGGCAGCGGTGCTCTTCCTATATCGCGAAGTGCTCGAGACCGATCTGCCCTGGCTCGCGGATGTGATCCGTGCGAAACGCCCGCAGCGTTTGCCCGTCGTCCTGTCACGCGAGGAGGTACAGCAGGTACTGGAAAGACTGACGGGCATGGAGTGGTTGATCGCCTCGATGCTCTATGGCTCCGGCATGCGCCTCGGCGAATGTCTGCAGCTGCGCATCAAGGATCTGGAATTGTCGCGTCGCGAACTGCTGATTCGCGACGCAAAAGGTCAGAAAGACCGTATCACTGTATTGCCGGACTCGTTATTGCCGCACCTGCGTTCGCATCTGGTGCACGTCAGGTTGCAGTACGAGGCGGATCGTAACGAGAACCGGCCCGGCATCTCGCTTCCATTCGCGTTGCGTCGCAAGTATCCGAACGCTGCGACCTCGTGGGCCTGGTATTGGGTCTTCCCCGCACCGTCATTCTGCCTTGATCCGCATTCCAATGAGCTGGTACGCCATCACCTGTATCCGCAGAATGTGCAGCGCGCGGTGAAGCTCGCAGTTCGGGCTACCGGCATCACCAAGCCCGCAACTACGCACACCTTCAGACACTGCTTCGCAACGCACCTGCTGGAGGACGGCTACGACATCCGCACTGTCCAGGAGCTGCTCGGGCACTCGGACGTCAAGACGACCATGATCTACACGCACGTGCTGAATCGCGGCGGGCGGGCAGTCAGGAGCCCGCTCGATAAACGGCGGACCTCAGTCGAATAGCGAAACCACCGCATCCGCGAACCGGGCCGGTGCTCCGGGATCCATGCGCAGATAGAGCGCGGGCTCGACCAGTTCAAGCTCCATGACGCGAAACTCGTCGCCATGCCGCACCAGGTCGGCGCGCGCGTAGAGCAGTTTTCTGCCGACCGCGTCGATTGCCGCGTTTCCCGCGGCGAGCAGCGCAGGCTCCGGCACGATGGAACGGATCTCGCTGCCGTGCTCTTCCTGCACGCGGAAATCCCCTGGCTTTGGCACCTTCAGGATGCCGTGGCTGAATTCACCGTTGAAATACAGCAACGAGAACTCGCCTTCGCTGACGATCGCCGGCTCGAACGGCTGCATCATCAGCGCGCGCTCCGCGTAGTACGCCTCGATCTCTGCGGCCTGGGCTTTGACGCTTGCGCGATCGAGCCGCCACGCACCTTGCGCGTTGCCGCTCATGACGGGCTTGATGACCGCTTCCTCGCTTTGCGCTGCTTCGAAGAGCGCACCCAGTTCGCCGGCTCTCAAGCGGTCGCGCCAGATCGTCGGCACGACCGGCACGCCTTTTGCGGCAAGGTCGCGCAGATAGGTCTTCTGCATGTTCCAGCGCACGATCGAAAGTGGGTTCTCAAGCCGCGCACCACTCGCCTCGATCGCGGCCAGCGTGGATAAAAACGCATCGGCCTGGTGCTGGTAGTCCCAGGTGGAGCGGATGGCGACCAGGTCGTACCGGTTCCAGGCTACGCCTGGACGATTCCAGGGCACCGTCTCGACCTGCCAGCCGCGCTGCGCAAGCGGAGCGTGCGCGCGGTCATCGTCAATGACGAAGTCGGCCTGCTCGGCGAGCGTCAGGAAGGCGCAGTGCCTCAAGTGCTGCCGCCGCGCACGACTGCCACCGGTCGCACCATGCCGTACTGGGCGGCGAGCTCGGCCGGATGTCCGGCATTCCAGATGACGAGATCGGCGCGCTTGCCGGCTTCGATGGTGCCGCGATCGTCCCCGAGGCCGAGCGCGAGTGCCGCATTGCGCGTCACGCCGAGCAGGGCTTCCTCCGGCGTCAGCCGGAACAGCGTGCAACCGAGCACCAGGTTCAATAGCAGCGATGCGATCGGCGCGCTGCCGGGATTCAGGTCGCTCGCGATCGCGATGGGCACGCGGTTGACGCGCAGCAGTTCGACGGGCGGCAGTTGCGTCTCCCGCAGGTAGCAGAATGCGGCCGGCAGCAGCACCGCGACGGTGTGCGCCCGCGCCATGGCCTGTACGCCTTCCTTGTCGGCGTGTTCCAGGTGATCCGCGGACAGCGCTTTGAACCTGGCGGCGAGCGCCGCGCCGTTCTGGTTCGAGAGTTGTTCGGCATGCAGCTTGACGGCGAGTCCCAGTTCCTTCGCGCGCGTGAAGACGCGCTCGACCTGCGCGGGCGTGAAGCCGATGTTCTCGCAGAATGCATCGACCGCATCGACCAGCCCCGCCTCGGCGGCCGCGGGCAGGATCTCGTCGCACACACATTTAATATAGTCGTCGCTGCGGCCCGCGTATTCCGGCGGCAGGGCGTGGGCCGCAAGCAATGTCGTGCGGACGGTGACGGGCAGGCGTTCGCCGATCTTGCGCGCGACGCGCAGCATCTTGAGTTCGTTCTCGAGGTCGAGTCCGTAGCCGGACTTGATCTCGATCGTCGTCACGCCTTCGTCGGCGAGCCGCCCGGCGCGGGCGAGTGCGAGCGTCAGCAGGTCGTCCTCGCTCGCGGCGCGCGTGGCCGCGACGGTGGAAGCAATGCCGCCGCCGGCACGGGCGATCTCCTCGTAGCTGACACCGGTCAGGCGTTGCTCGAATTCCCGGTGACGCGATCCCGCCCAGACCAGGTGCGTATGACAGTCGATGAGCCCCGGTGTGACCAGCGCGCCGCGCGCATCGGTGACGGTGAGGCCTTTGGGGAGTTGTTCGGGCAACAGGCGGTTCTCGCCGGTCCAGGCGATGCAATCTCCGGCAAGTGCAATAGCGGCATTGGGACTCAGGCCATACGGCTTGCCCGGCACGCAGCTTGCGACCGTCGCATTCCGGATTACACGGGTCCCGATCTGGGTTTCGATGGTGGTCACGCGCGGAGTTTACCGGAGGCTCCCGGCGCCGCGTTATGCTGCAGGCCTGTTGCATCGCTGACGGAGCGCTCGTGCCGGAATCCCCGATATCCACCGCTTTCATCGCCGAACTGCCGAAGACCGATCTGCACGTGCACCTGGACGGTTCGCTGCGGATTCCGACGCTGATCGAGCTGGCTCGCGAGCATCGGGTCGAGCTGCCGAGCTATACGGAAGGCGGCCTGCGGGAGACCGTATATAAGGAGCGTTACACCAGCCTCGGCGACTACCTGAAAGGCTTCCAGTACACGGTCGCCGTCATGCAGGACGCGGAATCGCTGGAGCGCATCGCGTTGGAACTGGCCGAAGACAATCAGGCCGAAGGCGTGCGCTATCTGGAAGTGCGCTATGCGCCGCAGCTTCATGTACGTCCCGGGCTCGACGCCGTCGAGGTGATCGCAGCCGTGGACCGCGGCTTGCGCCGCGCGCGCGACGCTTACAACCGCCGCGCCGATATCGTGGCCGGCCGCGAGCCGCCATTCGAGTACGGCATCATCTGCTCCGCACTGCGGATGTTCACGGCGGGGTTCAGCAATTATTACGCCACGCTGTTCGCCGCGCATCCGTTCACGCGGCCGAAGGACCTGTACGCGATGGCCTCGCTCGACCTTGCCCGCGCGGCTGTCATCGCGCGCGACACGCTGGGCCTGCAGGTCGTCGGTTTCGACCTCGCCGGCGAGGAATCGGGTTACCCGGCGAGCGCGCACAAGGAAGCCTTCGCGCACGCGCATCGGAATTTCCTGAAGCGTACGGTGCATGCGGGCGAAGCCTACGGGCCGGAATCGATTTTCCAGGCGATCACCGACCTGCATGCGGATCGCATCGGCCACGGCACGTACCTGCTGGAAGCCGACCTGATCCGCGATCCGGAGATCGAGGACCGCGAGTTATACGTGGACAAGCTCGGTAACTACATCGCCGACCGGCGCATCACGCTCGAGGTCTGCCTGACGAGCAACCTGCAGACCAACCCGGACCTGAAGTGGCTGGACCAGCACACGTTCCGCAAGCTGCGCGAAAGGCGCGTATCGACCACGCTCTGCACCGACAACCGGCTGATGAGCAACACCACGGTGACCAACGAACTCGCGCTCGCGGTCAAGCACCTGGGACTCGACCGACATGACCTGAAGTCCATAATCATCTATGGCTTCAAGCGCAGCTTCTATCCGGGCAGCTATCTCAGCAAGCGCCAGTACGTGCGCCAGATCATCGATCACTACGACGCCATCGAGAAGAAATACGCGGCATGAGCGATCACTGGCAATCGTCGCTCCAGCGTTGGCTGTCAGCGGGTTTGCTCGATTCGGGTGCGGCGGAGCGCATTCGCGCCTGGGAAGAAGCGCATGGCGGCGAGGCCAAGCGCGGTCGCCTCACACTGATTGTGTTCGCATTTGGCGGCCTGCTGCTGACGGCCGGCATCCTGCTGTTCGTCGCCTCGCACTGGGCCACTTTGTCGCCGGGCGCGCGCTTCGGCCTGGTGCTCGTGATGGTGGCGGTGCTGCATGCGGGCGGGGCGGTCGCGAGCCGCACCAGCGGGGCGCTGGCTGCAACGCTGCACGCGGTGGGCACGGGCGCGCTGGGCGCCGGCATCTACCTGTCGGGCCAGATCTTCCACATGGCCGAGCACTGGCCGGGCGCACTGATGCTCTGGTCGATGGGTGCGGCGATCGGCGTCTGGCTGCTTCGGCAATGGCCGCAGGTGCTATGGCTCGCCGTGCTGGCGCCTGCCTGGCTTTGGGGCGAATGGATCGAGGCGCATCGGCCGCTCATGGCCTGGCGCGCCATGGCGCCGGCAACGGTCGGCCTTTTCCTGCTCGCCTGTGTCTATCTCGCTGCGCCGCCGCCAGGATCCGCGGAACGCTGGCGGCGTGCGCTCGCCTGGCTCGGTTCGGCGGCGCTGATTCCGGCCGCGATCGCTGCGGCTTTCGCAAAGGGCAACGACTTCGGCATGTTCGGCCAGGAACGGTCTGAGATCGGGGCGGGCGCCTTGATCGTCGCGTGGACCATTGCCGTCGCCGTGCCGTTCGCGCTTGCCTGGTGGCTGCGCGGGCGCGAAGCCGTCTGGTTGCTCGCCGCGCTCGGCTGGGCGATCGTGGCTACGCAGGTCGGGCGGATCGATGCGGATAATCTCGTGATGTATGCGCTGTTTGCGATCGGTGCTTCCGGGATCGTGCTCTGGGGCGTGAAGGACCAGCAGCGGCTCGCCATCAACGTCGGCGTGCTCGGCTTCGCACTCGCCGTGCTCGCGTTCTATTTCTCCAGTGTCTTCGATCGGCTGGGTCGTGCGGTCGGACTCATCGGCATCGGCGTGCTGTTCATCGGCGGCGGCTGGCTGCTCGAGCGCGCGCGCCGGCGTCTGATCTCCCGCATGCAGCTGGGCGGCCCATGAGCGCGCTCAGCAAGGGCCTCATCGTCGGTGCGGCGCAGATTCTACTGCTTGCGAGCGTGGGCGCGAAGTTCCTCTACGACCGCGCGAACTATCCGCGTCTCTGGGTCGAAACCGCGCCCTACGATCCGTACCTGCCGATCCGCGGCCGCTACGTGAGCATCGCGCTCGTCGTTCCCGCGGCCCGCGTCGAGAATGCCGACGCGGCGGGGACCAGTCCCGGGATGTTCAGCGCGCGACTGGAGGTGCGGGGCGATCAATTGGTCGCCGTGGAAGATCCAGAAGGCAGGCACTTCGTGACGATTGGTCGCTGCCCGGACAGGAGCTGCTTGCAGCTCGCGACGCCGGTGGCCTATTTCATTCCGGAGCATGGCCCGGATCCGTCGCGCCGCCCGGAAGGCGAAACGCTCTGGGTCGAAGTCACGCTGCCGCCGACCGGCGCGCCGCGGCCGCTGCGGCTCGGCACCAGGCGCGCGGGTGATACGGAGGTTACGCCACTCGGGTCCTGACGCGATGAGCCGGCGCGGCTGCGCGTTGAGCCCTAGATCTCGACCTCAGTCGCGAGCACGACGACGCGCCGCGTTGGCATGCGGAAGTACTCCGCGGCCTGCGCGCTTCGGCGCTGCATCCATGCGAACAACCGCAACTTGATACCGCCAATGCCGGATCGCGCGCGGGCGCGCACGAGGTGCCAGCCGAGGAAAAAGGTGCAGTCCTCGTCCACGCGCAGGCCACGCCTGGCGGCGCCGGCAAGTGCCACTTTGACGTCCGGCGTTTCCATGAAACCGAATCGTGCGTGCACGACGTGGATGCCCGGCAATACCTCTTGTGGATAACTGCGTGCAACCAAGGCCTGCCTCGGGGTGCGCTGGATCTCGAGGTGCAAGATCACGATCTGTTCGTGGCAGACGCGGTTATGTTCGATGTTGCGCAGCAGCGCCGTCGGCACGAAACCGAGATGGCTGACCAGGAATACCGCGGTGCCCGGCACGCGCGCTACGCCCTCCAGCAGTGCAGGCAACTCACTGAGAGGAACCGCGGTTCGCTGCAGTTCGGCACGCAACCGGGAGCGGCCATCGCGCCAGGTCACGAACAGCGCGAACATCATGGCCGCGAGCACGAGCGGCACCCATCCGCCGCTCGGTATTTTGCTGGCAGTGCCGATCACGAAGCCCATGTCAATCGTGAAGAACAGGCCGAACACGAGCACGATGCGCCAGGCACTCCATTTCCACGCCGTGGCCGCCGCCACGGCACCCAGGATGGTGGTGATCAGCATCGTGCCGGTCACCGAGGCGCCATAAGCCCCCGACAGCGCACTCGAAGAGCCGAAACCGAGTACGAAGGCGACCACCGCGATGAACATGACGGCGTTCGTCGCCGGCACATAGATCTGGCCGCGCTCGTCCGCGGAAGTCTGGAGGATCTTGACGCGCGGCAGCAGGTCGAGCTGCACGCACTGCTTCGTCACCGAGAAAGCGCCGGAGATCGTCGCCTGCGAGGCGATGATCGCAGCCGCGGTCGCGAGGCCGACGAGCCAGGGC
>JALYJS010000053.1 GCA_030799345.1 Pseudomonadota bacterium
GTACTCGATCAAACCGAGCAGCTTCTCGGCCTCCGCCTGCGAACCTGCGTCGATCGTGGCACGCGCCGTGACGTGGATGCCGGGGTCGCTGCCGCGCTCGACGCGGATGTCGCCGATCAGGTTGCGCACTGTCAGGCCCTCGACCGATTCCGGCTTGAACTGCCAGGCACGCGTCACCGTCGCACTCGCCGCCGCAGCGGGGAGGTGTACCGCGACCAGTGCGAGCGCGGCGGTGACGCGAATCAGGTTCTTCATCATCTCTCTCTTTCTCCGTATCCGGTTGGCGGGCATCACGCCGTTTCATCGCGGTAGCGGCGCACCCACATGGCGGCAGCGAGCAGCACTCCGGCGGCGACCACGCCCAGCCACAGTTCCGGTGACACGTAGAAATCGCGCAGCATCCCGGCGATGTCGATTGCGGCCAGGTGCGAAACGTCGCCTTCGTCGCTGATCTCCCCGGCAATGGACGGGCCGCGGTTGCGCAGCAGGAAATAGAGTGCGAACAGGCGTTCCGTGATGAAGTCGCCGATAAACTCCGAGCGCATCACGACACTTTCCAGGATCCAGGCGCCGACCGGCGGCAGCACCGCCCACAGGAACGGACCCTTCGGCGCCCACGCGGAGGCCAGCATCAGGTAGGCGACGAACGGCGCATACCAGAGCATTGCCGTCCCGCACCAGAGCACCGCGATGCCGATGCCGCCAAAAATCGCCCGCGGGTGCCAGACCAGGTCCGCCGGCAGGCCGGTCGATCCGAACTGCATGGATGCGCCCGCGGCCACCACGAACTGCGAGATCACCGCGGCGATCAGGGCCACCAGCGGGATCACCACGGCCGCTGTCGCGAACTTCGACAGCACCGTCTCGGCGTCAGACAGCGGCAGCGACTTCCAGAACAGGACGCTGCGGTCACGCCGGTCGGCGTACAGCGAATCGATCGAATAGAAGAAGGCGATGATCCCCATCACCAGGAAGACGACCACCGCAAGGCCCGCATAGGCGAGCATCAGGAGCGCGATTCGCTCCTCCTGCGAGAGGTGCATCGGCAGGGCGCCGTGCTCGCCGCCGTAGGGGCCGAGTTGCACCCGACCGGTCATCAGCAGCAGCAGGATGCAGCCGATGACGACCGCCGGCGCGATCCAGATCGCCTTGTGTTCCCAGATCTCGCGTCGGATCAGCCAGAAAAAGCGGCTCATGCGCGTGCTCCCTCTATCACCGCGACGAACAGGTCGGCTACCGACGGGACGCCGACTTCGCCCAGACGTTCGAGATCCGCGCGCTCCACGCCATGGAACAACATGTGCGTGCGGCCAAGTCCCTGGCGCTCGGCCAGCGGCCGGTGCGTGCGCGCGGCGGCCAGGTGTTCGGGCCGGACCGAGACCTGCGCATATTTCTCCTGCACCTCGTCCATCGAAGCGTCGAGCACGATGCGGCCGCGGTCGATGAACAGCAGGTCGGTCAGGATGTGCTCGACCTCCTCCACCTGGTGGGTGGTCACGAGGATCGTGCGCTGTTCGTCGAAGTATTCGTTCAACAGGGTTTCGTAGAACTGCTTGCGCATCAGGATGTCGAGGCCGAGCGTCGGCTCGTCGAGCACCAGCAGCTTCGCGTCGATCGCCATGACGAGCGCAAGGTGCAGCTGCGTCACCATGCCCTTCGACAGTTCCTTGACGCGGCTGCCGTGCTTGATGTCACTGCGCGCGAGGAAATGCTCGCAGACGTCGCGACGGAACCGCGGGTGCGTCGCCGCGACGAAATCGATCAGCTGGCGAACGCGGATCCAGCGCGGCAGCACCGCGACGTCGGCGATGAAACAGACGTCCTGCATGAGCCGGTGGCGCTGGCGGTACGGGTCGAGGCCGAGCACTGCCAGCTCGCCGTCAAAACGCGTGAGTCCGAGCAGTGCCTTCAGCGCGGTCGTTTTGCCGGCGCCATTGGGGCCGATCAGGCCGACGATCCGCCCTGCGCCCACGGTAAATGAAACGTCGTTCAGCGCGCGGGTCGCGCCGAACTGCTTGCCGAGCCCGCGGGCCACGATCAGGTCATTCACGGTCATCTCCCTCGCCCGGAACGTCTTCCCGCTTCAGGCTGGTGGCCGGGGCAGGCGGAATCTTGTCGAGGGCGTCCAGCAGCTCTTTGGGTTCGAAGCCCAGGCGCTGGATGCGGCCCGCGATCTTGGGCCACTCCTCCTCGAGGAAATGCTGGCGTTCGTCCTTCATCAGCGCGCGCCGCGCGCCTTCCGTGACGAACATGCCTCGGCCGCGGCGCTTCTCGACCAGCTGCTCGTCGACGAGTTGCTGATACCCTTTCAGTACGGTCAGCGGGTTCAGCCGGTACTCGGCTGCGACGCTCCGGACCGACGGCAGCGGATCCCCGTCGTTGAGTACGCCTTCCAGGATCATCGCCACCACGCGGTCGCGCAGTTGGCGATAGATCGGCAGGCTGTCGTTCCAATTGGTGTCCATTGCTTGCATCTACATCTAAGTGAGCTAGCCCGCTACCAGACTACTTTAGCAGAGCACCTTCCGCGTCAGCTTTCGTGGACGGGCCGTCGGAATCCGACTGCGCGACCCGCTGCGCGACGCGCTTGGCAACCACGACGATCTCGGGAAGCTGCGTCGTCGCGGCGAAGCTGGCGCTGGCCGGCCTTTCGCGCTTCGCGACCACGACCACTTCCGGCAGCGCGGCGATCGCGATTCCCGCGTCGCCGACCGGGGTCAGCTCACCGACTTCGATCGTTCCGCTAGGGGCCGCTGCGATGTGCGCCTGATCGAGGACCAGGCCGCTGAACGCGACGATTGCGATTGCCGCCACCGCGCTGATCGTCTTCCGGGTGTTCTGTGCAACCATCGTGAACATGACTCTCTCCTTTCCTTTGGTCTTCGGGCCCTGCCCCTTTGGCTGGTCCCGATGTACTGATGTGGCCTTCTGGTGTTGTAGTGAACTATAACACTGACCTCAGCGCAAGTCCTTTTTGAGTCTTTCTTCTAACTTGTCGATGTTTTTCATCAAAAACAACGAGTTACCAGGTATCTAAACCGGCATTCCGGTGGTGGATCGGCCCCGATTGGCGGAATTGCCCCGGAATTTCGCGCAGCACTAGAACACCTGGAGGTGTTGCTCAGCGTTCATGCAGAGGCCGGCAAGGCCATCCGGCGTACAGTGGCCGGCGATGGAGGCAGGGGACGCGGACGCTCGATTGATGCTGCGCTACGCACAAGGCGATGCGCAGGCATTCGACCAGCTCTACGCGATGCACAGGAGTGGGCTCTGGCGCTTCATTCGCCGCACCGTCGGCAGCGCGGCCGCGACCGACGACGTTTTTCAGGAATGCTGGTCGCGCGTGATCGAGCATCGGGCGCGTTATCAGCCGACCGCGCGGTTTGCGACCTGGTTGTACCGGATCGCGCACAACTGTTGCATGGATCACTGGCGCAAGAGCGGCCGGCGCGCGCGCCGCGAAACGGCGGACGACGACGCGATTGCGCTTGCCGCGGACGATGCGGCCGTTGAACCGCTCGAAGCGGCGCTCGTGGACGAAGCGCGCGAGCGGCTCGCGGCGGCGCTCGAGACTCTGCCCGATGAACAGCGCACGGCCTTCCTGCTCTACGTTGAAGCAGGCTTGTCGCTCGCCGAGGTTGGCGAGATCACGGGCGCGAATCCGGAAACGGCAAAAAGCCGGCTGCGCTATGCAGTCGCGCGCCTGAAGCGGGCGCTGGCCACCGAAACGGTTGCGGACTGAGGACATGGCAACAGAAGAGGACAAACCGGTCGACCGCGAAGTCTGGCGGCGCCTGCTCGAAGAGGGCAGCGATGCGCCATCGGCGCTGACGGACGCGCGCGTTCGCGCCGCGGCACGGCGCGCGCTTGCGCCGCACGCGAAACGCTGGTGGCTGCCCGCTTCGCTTGCGGCATCGCTGCTGCTCGCCGTGCTCGTGGTGCAGTGGCAATACGGCGAGCAAGGTCCGCCCGCCGTCCTCTCC
>JALYJS010000062.1 GCA_030799345.1 Pseudomonadota bacterium
TTTTACTTGATGGCTTTGATCTGGCTTGCGAGCCGGCTCTTGTGCCGAGCGGCCTTGTTCTTGTGGATAATGCCCTTGCGCGCCATCGAATCGATGATCGGCGATGCGACCTTCAATGCGGCCGCCGCCTCGGTCTTTTTCCCGGCATTGATGGCTTCGACCACTTTGCGTACGGTGCTGCGCACCTTGCTGCGATGGGCGACGTTGCGGGCGCGGCGAACGATGTCTTCGCGGGCGCGCTTTTCGGCTGATTTCGTGTTGGCCATAAGGGCGCGCATTGTCCGGGTGCGGGGGCGGGTTGTCAACGCGCTATAGTGCCCGGCGCATGTCCCACGGATTCATGCGAAATACCACGATCGTCGGCTCCCTGACCCTGCTGTCGCGGGTCACCGGGGTGCTGCGTGACATGGTTTATTCCCAGGCCTTCGGCGCGAGCGCTTTCATGGACGCCTTCCTGGTGGCGTTCAAGATCCCGAATTTCCTCCGCCGGCTGACCGCGGAGGGCGCGTTCTCGCAGGCCTTCGTGCCGGTCATCTCCGAGTACCGGATCCATCGCGACCATGCCGAAGTGCGCGCGCTGACGGCGGGTGTCGCAGGGGTTTTCGGGATGATCCTGTTTGCAATCACGCTGGTCGGCGTGATCGCGGCGCCGGTTCTCGCCTATGTGTTCGCGCCGGGGTTCCACGAGGACGGCGCCCGGTTCGACCGGACCGTGGAGATGCTGCGCTTCACCTTTCCGTACATGTTCTTCATCTCGCTGGTCGCGCTCGGCAGCGGCGTGCTGCACAGTTACGGCCGGTTCGCGGTGCCGGCCTTCAACCAGACGCTGCTCAACGTGGTCATGATCGTCGCCGCGGGCGTGGTCGCGCCCAACTTCTCGAATCCGGGCCTGGTGCTCGCGATGGGCGTGTTCGTCGCGGGCGTCGTGCAGCTCGTGGCGCAGTTTCCGGCGCTGCACAAGCTCGGTCTCCTGCCCAAGCCGCGCTTCGACCTTGCACACGAAGGCGTGCGGCGCATCGCCCGGCTGATGCTGCCCGGTATATTCGGATCTTCAGTCGCGCAGGTGTCGCTGCTGCTCGATTCGATCATCGCGTCTTTCCTGATGGTCGGCAGCATCTCCTGGCTCTATTACGCGGACCGGCTGGTGGAGTTTCCGATGGGCGTGTTTGCGATTGCGCTCGCGACCGTCATCCTGCCCGGGCTCTCGTCCCATCACGCGAACCAGTCAGCGGACAAATTCAGCACGACCCTCGATTGGGCGCTGCGCCTGACGATTACGATCGCAACGCCGGCGGCGGTCGGCCTGCTGATGCTGGCGGGACCGCTGATCGCGACGATTTTCGGTTACCGTGCCTTCGGCGCGAACGATGTGCTGATGTGCGGTTACGCGCTGATGGCGTACTCGCTAGGCCTCATCGGCTTTTCGCTGGTGAAAGTGCTGGCGCCGGGCTACTTCGCCCGCCAGGACACGCGCACTCCGGTCAAGGTCGGCATCATCGCGCTGTCGGTCAACATGGCCTTCAACCTGGGCGTCGTCGTGCCGGCGTACCTGGCTGGATTCGCAGTGCCGCATGCCTTGCTCGCGCTGTCGACCGGAATGTCCGCGCTGCTGAACGCGACGCTCCTCTATCGCGGCCTCCGGCGCCAGGGCGTTTACGCACCGACTCCGCTCCTGAAGCGGCTGCTGCCGCAGGTGCTGGTCGCGAGCATCGCGATGGCGGGGTTCCTGTGGTGGGCATCGGGGGACTGGCTGCGCTGGACGGCCTGGGGCGCCCTGGAGCGCATGAGGCAGCTCGCACTCTGCATTGCTGGCGGCGCTTTCATCTACTTTGCGGCCTTGTGGATCGCCGGCGCGCGCCCCCGCGACCTGAAGTCTTTATAATCGTGCCGGCAGGATTCCTGGGAATGCGGCGGGGCCATGTTGATCCGACGCGGTTTTACCCCCTGCCGGCATGACGACCGCGGGTGCGCCGTCGCGATCGGCAATTTCGACGGCCTGCACCTCGGGCACCAGGCGATCCTGGCCGTCCTGACGGAACGCGGCCGCGCAGCAGGCCTGCCTGCGGCCGTGCTCACATTCGAGCCGCACCCGCGTGAATATTTTACGCCTGCGCAGGCGCCGGCCCGGTTGATGCGGTTGAGGGACAAGGCGGAAGCATTGGCCGCGTCCGGTATTGCCGAATTGCGGGTGCTGCGGTTCGGCGCCGAGCTTGCCGGCATGGACGCGGGAACATTCATCGAGCAGGTGCTCGTTCAGGCGATGAGGGCGAAACGCGTGGTGATCGGCGAGGGATTCCGGTTCGGGCGGGGACGCGAGGGCGATGTCGCGATAATGCGCCGTGCCGGCATGTCGCGCGGGTTCGCGGTCGATGAAGTCGTGCCGCACCGCGTCGCCGGCAACGTCGTGAGCTCGACCCGGGTCCGCGAAGCGCTTGCCGCCGGCCGGCTCGGCGAAGCCCGCGCACTCGTTGGACGCGCGTTTTGCATGGGGGGACGCGTCGTAGCGGGGCAGGCACTGGGCGCGCGGCTCGGATTTCCCACCGCGAACATCCGCCTGCATCGCCGCGTGACACCGGTCGCGGGCATCTTCGCGGTGCGCGTGACGGGCGCCGGTCTCGAACGGCAGGCCGGCATCGCCTCGGTCGGCACGCGGCCAACCGTCGGCGGCACGGAATGGCTGCTGGAAGTGCATTTATTCGATTTCGAGGGCAATCTCTATGGCCGCCGGCTGGACGTCGAGTTCGTCGCACGCCTGCGCGACGAGCGCAAGTTTGAAGATCTGGACGCGCTAACGGCGGAAATGCGGCGCGATGCCGATCGCGCGCGCGCGCTGCTGGACGGATAAGGACGGGAAGTGGACTACAAGCAGACGCTCAACCTGCCGAGCACCGAGTTTCCGATGAAGGCGGATCTCGCGCGGCGCGAACCGGAGATGGTTGCCGGCTGGCTGGCGAACGACCTGTACGGAAAACTTCGTCAGCGCGCGGCCGGACGACCGAAGTTCGTACTGCTCGACGGGCCACCGTACGCCAACGGCGTGATCCACATCGGCCACGCCGTCAACAAGATCCTGAAGGACATCATCGTCAAGTCGCGCACGCTCGACGGGTACGACTCGCCCTATGTTCCCGGCTGGGATTGCCACGGTTTGCCGATCGAACAGCAGGTCGAGAAAAAACACGGGCGCGTCGGCCAGAAACTCGATGCGGACGCATTCCGCAAGGCCTGCCGCGAGTTCGCGGCAAGCCAGGTCGACTCGCAGCGCGTGGACTTCCAGCGGCTCGGCGTGGTCGGCGACTGGAACGATCCGTACCTGACGATGGCGTCGCGGTACGAGGCCGAGCAGTTGCGCGCTTTTGCGGCGATCGTCCGGCGCGGCCACCTGGTGCGCGGATACAAGCCGGTGCACTGGTGCCTCGATTGCCGTTCGTCGCTTGCCGAGGCGGAAGTCGAGTACGAAGAACGCACCTCGCCATCCGTGGATGTGCGCTTCCGGATCGCGGACCACATGGACGCGGCGCGCCGCTTCGGGCTCGCCAGCGAGGAGGTGGGCGAGGCATCCGTCGTGATCTGGACCACGACTCCCTGGACGCTACCCGCCAACCAGGCGGTGTGCCTGCATCCGCTGCTTCCCTACGTGCTGGCGGAGTTGGAACTCGCGACAGGCAAGGAGCGCGTGGTCGTCGCGGAGGCGCTGCTCGATTCCGTTGCGGCGCGCGTCGGTGCGACCGGACGGCGGGTTCTCGCAACGGCAACCGGTAAAACGCTGCAGGGCCTGCGTCTCGAACATCCATTCTACGAACGCGAAGTGCCGGTAATCCTCGGCGACCATGTGACGCTCGAGGCCGGGACCGGCGCCGTGCACACGGCCCCCGGACACGGTGCGGAAGACTATGAAATGGGCCGCCAGTACGGACTGCCGATTGACAATCCGGTGGGCCCTGACGGGCGTTTCGTCGCCGGCACGCCGGCATTCGAGGGGCTTTCAGTCTTCGACGCGAACCCGAAAATCGTCGAAACGCTCGTCGAAGCGGGCCGGTTGCTGCACCACGAGCCTTATCGCCACAGCTATCCGCATTGCTGGCGGCACAAATCGCCGGTGATCTTCCGCGCGACGCCGCAGTGGTTCCTGAGCATGGAGAAAGAGGGACTGCGCCGCGACGCGCTCACTGCTATCAAGACCGTGCGCTGGATCCCGGGATGGGGCGAACAGCGCATCACCGGAATGATCGAGACGCGGCCGGACTGGTGCATCTCGCGCCAGCGCGCCTGGGGCGTGCCGCTCGCGATGTTCGTGCACCGGGAGACAGGCGAGCCGCATCCACAGACGCCGGAACTGCTCGAGCGCGTCGCGGAGCTCGTGGCGCAGGGCGGCATCGAGGCCTGGTTCGCGCTCAATCCGCGTCATCTGCTCGGCGACGAGGCGCTGGTCTTCGAGAAATGCGATGACGTCATGGACGTGTGGCTCGATTCCGGCGTCGTGCACCACTGCCTGCCGGCGCTGCGCCCGGGCATCATTCCCTTCCCGGCGGACATTTACCTCGAAGGTTCCGACCAGCATCGCGGCTGGTTCCACAGTTCGCTGCTCGCCTCGGTCGCGGGTCGCGGCGTCGCGCCCTACCTGCAAGTGCTCACACACGGCTTCACGGTCGACGAGAAAGGCCGGAAGATGTCGAAGTCGCTCGGCA
>JALYJS010000125.1 GCA_030799345.1 Pseudomonadota bacterium
ATGGAATGAAGGCCCTCGACAGCAGGCATGAAAGTGCGACCGCACGAACGAAAGCAAGCATGGCTGGGCTCCCTGCAATCTCGGCCTGGATGGCGCCGTATTCTCCTAGGATGCAGGACGGCTGCGAAAGGTCGCAGCCCTGGGGCGGTGACGTCCTGCAAGTCACTGCGTTAGGCTGGGCACCCATGCGCTTTACGCCGTCGTTCTATCGATTCGCGGCAATCTGTTCGTTCGCCTCGGCGATCACGACCCTGGGACTAATTTTCCTGCCGGGGATGCTGGATCCTGCGGCGGATTTTGCCGCCCGAATGGCGCGTGTGAACGACCCGGTGTACCAACTGTACGCGTGGGTCTACTTCGCACATCCCTTCCTGGTCGTGGCCGCTGCGCTCGGCATTTCGATGCGGTTGCGCCGGGAGGCGGCATCGCTGGTGATCCCGGGCCTGTTGGCGTTCGCACTGTGGGGCGCGACGGAGGCTGGTCAGCAGGCGCTGACTCTGTTCGCGTTCAATCCGTGGCGCCTCGCCTGGCTGGCGGGCGACCCGGTCGTGCGCGAATCGATGGAAGTGCGCACGGCGATGTACGACGGCGTGTGGAACGCCATGTACTTCCTGCTGATCGTCGGGTTCCTCATCGCCAATTCGCTGTATGCCGTGGCGATGTGGCGGCGGGGCGGGTTTTCTCGCGTCGTTGGCGGGTTCTATGCCGCCGCAGCCCTGCTCACGCTGCAGATCGTCGTCGTGGAAATCGGGGGCGGGCAATTGTTGCCGGACGTGATCGCATTCTGGGTCTATCCCTTGGTCCAGCCGCTGGCGCGCACGTTGATCGGCGCGTGGCTGTGGATGCATCGCGATGAATGACGATCGGCTGACTCGTTTCTCGCAGTTCATCGGCCGGGTCATTCCGGATGCCATGTCGACGGCCGTCGGCATGCTGTTGCTCCTCGCCGTCGTGGCTCTTGCAGTCGGAAATTCGGGCACGGTCGTCATGGACGCGTTCTATCGCGGCCTCTGGATGCTGCTGCCGTTCACGATGCAGATGGCGCTGATCCTGGTGCTGAGTTCGACCCTCGGCGCAGCGCCGGTGTTCAAGAGCGCGGTCGCCCGGCTGTCGCGATTGCCGCGGACTCGCGGCCAGGTCTACGCGCTGGGCTGCGTGGTGGTCGCGTGCATGGGGTATCTCTTCTGGGGGCTTTCCGTCGCGCTCGGGCCCCTGGTGTCGATCTACTTTGCCCGCGAGGCAGAGAGAAAAGGTATCGAGGTCGATTTTCCATTCCTGCTCGCCACCACATTTGCGGCAGGTGCCGTCTGGCAGTTCGGGCTCTCGGCGAGTGCACCGTTGCTGATGAATACACCGGGCCACTTCCTCGAGCAGCAGACCGGCCTCCTACCCCTCTCGACCACCATCTGGGCGCCGTCGACCCTCGTCTTCGTCGTCTCGTTCGTACTGGCGGTGATCGTCGCCGCGCGATTCCTCAGCCCAAGACGGCCACAGGCCCTCTCCCAGTTTCCCGACACATTCACGCTGACCGAGCCGCTCGTGGTGGCCTCCAAGGCGGAGCCGATCGACCATACCACCGCCGTTCCGACTCTCTCGGACCGGGTCGAGCAAAGCTCGTTGCCAGTGATGATTCTCGTCGCCGCGCTGGCCACCTGGGTTTACTACCATTTTTTCGTCAAAGGCCTCGGACTCGACCTCAACTCGCTTAACACCATCCTGTTCGCCTTGGCCCTGCTGGCACACCGGAACGTGGCCAGCTTCAACCGCGCGCTCAAGAGCGCGATCCTCTCCTGTTGGCCAATCGTCGTGATGTATCACCTTTATGGTGGAGTGGCCGGGTTGCTCCAGTTCACCTCGCTGGGGACAACAATCGGCGGCGGGCTTGCGGCCGTGTCCACCCGGTATACATTCCCGTTATTCACCGCACTGATATCGGCGGTCATTGCTCTCTTCGTGCCCTCGAGCGGCGGACAATGGGTCATCCAGGGTTACGTGACCGCCGCGGCCGCGACCGACGTCGGCGTCTCGATCCAACAGGCGATCATGGCGCTGTCGATCGGTGACCAGATGGGGAACTTGCTGACTCCGTTCTGGGTGGCGGTCGGCGCCGGGATCGCCCGGATCGATTTCCGGCGATTCATCGGCTACCTGTTTGTCTATGCAGCAATATGGTTTGTCCTGGGTGTGGTCATCTTTACGGTGTTTCCGGTCTGAGGGTCAGCGCTGTCTGACGGCGTATCGCGGAACGCTGAACCTTCGCCGTTCCGCATTGGTCAATCAAAATGACTACTGCTATCACCGGTCAGCGACGGACACCTACGTGCACTCAATAAATCGCCTAACAATCCTTCCCCTCGTCCTGTTGCTGCTTTGCGCCTGCGAGAACAGCGATGACGGTGACGACACGCCCCCCGGCCCGGACCCGGAGCCGACGGCCGAGCGCGGTGACCTGATCGGCGAACCCGAGCTGGTAGCGAGTTACACGCCGGACGAGTTCCTGGCAGTTGCCGCCTCGAACGACGCCGCTGAGCTGCTGTTGGAAGTCGTGCTGACACCGGAATGTACGTTCGACGTCTATCACTTCGAATATACGACGGTGGACCCGGCCGGTGAGCTCACGCCCGCCTCCGCGGCAATGATGGTGCCCAACGACTCCGGGGAGACCTGCCAGGGTGAGCGCCCGATCGTGCTGTACGCCCATGGCACCAATACGGACATCACTTTCAACATGGCGGACCTCGAGTCCTCGAATAACACCGAGTCGCTCTTGATGGCCGGCCTGTTTGCCGCGGAGGGCTACATCGTCGTGGCGCCCAACTACGTCGGCTACGACACCTCGACATTCGGCAACCACCCGTATCTCAACGGCGACCAGCAATCCAAGGACATGATCGATGCGCTGGCAGCAGCCCGCAGCGCGCTTCCCACCGTGGACGCTCCGGACACCACGGACGGCGGCAAACTGCTGGTCACGGGCTATTCGCAGGGTGGCTACGTCGCCATGGCGACGCACCGCGC
>JALYJS010000130.1 GCA_030799345.1 Pseudomonadota bacterium
GTGGAATCGAGACACTGCGCGGCATCGGTCAGGGAGCGTCAGTCACGGTATCGATTGACCGCAACGGCCAGCAGCAGCAACTGACGATCGACACCACCGCCGTACAAATGCCGCAGCAACTGCAGGCGCCTGAAGAAACCGAGCCCGAGGAGTCGGAGGCTACCGAGTGAGGCCTGGCCTCCGGAGGATTGACCCATGACCCGAATCATCCGACTGACCCTGCTGTTGGCAATCGCGCTGCCGCTGGCGGCCGCCGCGCAGCAGGACACGCAGATCACGCCGAATTACAAGGACGCGGATCTGGGGCAGGTCATCGAAGCGGTGAGCCAGGTCACCGGCAAGAACTTCATCGTTGACCCGCGGGTCCGCGCCCAGGTGACGATGCTGTCCAACACGCCGATGAGCCCCGCGGCGTTCTATGAAGCCTTTCTCGCCATACTCCAGGTGCACGGATTCGTCGCGGTGCCTTCCGGCAACGTAATCAAGATCATGCCGGACGCGACCGCCCGGCAATTGCCGGCCAACGACCTGCCGGACCGCGTCAGCTCGACGTCGGACGAGATCGTGACCCAGGTGCTGCAGGTGCGAAATGTCTCGGCCGCGCAGCTCGTGCCGATCCTGCGGCCGATGATGCCGCAGTCGGCGCACCTGGCCGCGTACCCGAGCGCCAACATGCTGATCATCTCGGATCGCGCGTCCAACGTCAGCCGCATGACCCGGATCGTGCAGCGCATCGATCACACCGGCGACGGCGACTTTGAAGTGGTCCGGCTGGAACACGCATCGTCCAGCGAAATCGTCCGCGTGATCAATTCGCTGAGTTCGGCACAGGGCGCGGAAGGTGCCGCCGGTGCGCGCATCGTCGCCGACGACCGCACCAACAGCGTGCTGATCAGCGGCGAAGCTTCGCAACGGCTGCGGTTTCGCACGCTGATCACGCACCTCGACACGCCGCTCGAGGCCGGCGGCGACACGCAGGTGCGCTACCTGCGCTACGCCGATGCGGAAAAGCTCGCGGGCAAGCTCAAGGAGCAGTCGGCCGCGACCGTGGCCGGGCAGGCGGGCGCGCAGGCGGCACCTGCCGCCGTCGCCGACAAGTCGATCACGATCTGGGCCGAGCCCGAGACCAACGCGCTGGTGATCACGGCGCCGCCGAAAACCATGCGCAGCCTGATGTCGGTCGTTGACCGGCTGGACGTGCGGCGGGCCCAGGTCATCATCGAGTCCATGCTGGTCGAGGTATCGAAGGATGCGACCCGCGACCTCGGCGTCAACTGGATCGTCGACGGATCGGGTGACGATTTCCTGGTCGGGCTGTTCAATCAGCCGATAGGCGGCGTCAGCCTGGCCGACGTCGCCGGCGCGATCCAGAATCCGGGCGAGGTTGCCCCGCCCGGCGGTTTCACGGTGGGCGCCGGCCGGCGGCAGGAAAGCGGCACGAATTTCGCAGCGATCCTGCGTGCCCTCGCGGCGGACGGCGACACCAACGTCATGTCGATGCCCTCGGTAATCACGCTCGACAATGAGGAAGCGCAGATCAAAGTCGCCCAGGAAGTGCCCTTCCTGACCGGCCAGTACGCCACCAGTGTGCAGACGCCGGGCGGTCAGCCGAATCCCTTCCAGACCATCGAGCGCAAAGAGGTCGGCAACATCCTGAAGATCACGCCGCAGATCACCGACGAGAACACGATCCTGCTCAAGATCGAGCAGGAGTCCTCGGGCATCGCCGCTGCCGCCTCACAGGTTTCGAGCACCGACCTGGTGACCAACAAGCGCACGATCACAACGCGCGTGCTCGTGGATGACGGCGGCATGATCGTGCTCGGCGGCCTGATCGAGGATCGCCTGACGGAGGGCGAGCGTCGCGTTCCCGTGCTCGGGCGCATTCCCATCCTTGGAAACCTGTTTCGGGTCCGTAATACCCAGAAGACCAAGACCAACCTGATGGTCTTCATTCGCCCGCGCGTGGTACGCACAGCCGAACAGGCGGCTTTCGAGACGAACGCCAAGTACAACTACATGCGCAACCTGCAGCTCGACCGGGACAACAGCAAGATCAAGTTGCTGCCCGGCGAGACGGCGCCGTCATTGCCGCCTTTCGTCGGGCCAACTGCACCGCCGACCGCGCCAGCGCCGCCGCCGCCGAATACCGCCGACGCCCCCGAGAATCCTGGCGAGTGACCGGGGACGGGCGATGATCGCCGGCAATCCGCCGAAATCGGTGGCGCCCGTCGGACGCCTCCCCTTCGCCTTCGCGAAGCGCCACGGCGTGCTGGTGCGCTCCGTGTCCGACGGCAAGGCGCAGGTGGTCTACCGGCAAGGCGCCCAGGCGTCCGCGGTCGCGGAACTCCGGCGCTTCCTGGGCATTCCCGTGGTCATCGAGCGCGTCAGTCCAGCCGTGTTCGACGATCTGCTGCGCAAGGCCTACGAAGGCGGCAGCGGCGAAGCCGGCCAGATCGTCGAAGGCATCGAGGGCGAAACCGATCTCGCGGGCCTCGCGGAAGGGCTCCCCGAGCCCTCCGATCTGCTCGAAAGCGAGGACGACGCGCCGATCATCCGCCTGATCAATGCCGTGCTGACGCAGGCGATCAAGGAAAACGCGTCCGACATCCACGTGGAACCGTACGAAAACCGGCTCGTCGTCCGCTTCCGTGTCGACGGCGTCATGCGCGAGGTGCTGCAGACCAAGCGCGCGGTCGCGCCACTCCTGATCTCGCGCATCAAGGTCATGTCGCGGCTGGATATCGCCGAGAAGCGGCTGCCCCAGGACGGGCGCATCAGCCTGCGCATCGCCGGGCGTGCCGTGGACGTCCGCGTCTCAACCCTGCCATCGGGTCATGGCGAGCGAGTGGTACTGCGGCTGCTCGACAAGCAGGCCGGACGACTGGATCTGGCGTCCCTCGGCATGGAACCGACCGTGCAGGGCATGATCGATGAGCTGATCCACAAGCCGCACGGCATCATCCTGGTGACTGGCCCGACCGGTTCCGGCAAGACCACGACGCTGTATGCGGCGCTCGAGCGCATCAACGACCGCACGCGCAACATCATGACCGTCGAGGATCCGATCGAGTATTACATCGACGGCATCGGCCAGACGCAGGTCAACACCAAGGTCGAAATGACCTTCGCTCGCGGTCTGCGCGCGATCCTGCGCCAGGATCCGGACGTCGTGATGGTAGTGGAGATCCGCGACACCGTTACTGCACAGATCGCCGTGCAGGCGTCGCTGACGGGCCACCTGGTGCTCTCGACACTGCATACGAATACGGCCGTCGGCGCAGTCACCCGCTTGCGTGACATGGGCGTGGAGCCCTTCCTGCTCGCGACGACGCTGATCGGCGTGGTCGCACAGCGCCTCGTGCGCGTGCTGAATCCCGAAACTCGCATCGGCTACCCCGCCGGCGACTACGAAGCGAAGCTACTCGGGCTGTCGGCGACGAATGCGGGCGACGCCACGCTCTACCGGCCGGGCGCCGATGCCTCCGGCGGCTACCGCGGACGTACCGGCATCTATGAGCTCGCGATCGTCGACGACCGCATGCGTGTGATGATCCATGACGGCGCCGGCGAGCACGAGCTCGAGCGCCACGCGCGTCAGCTCACGCCGGGCATCCGCGACGACGGGCGTGCCAAGGTGCTGTCAGGGGTGACGTCGCTCGAGGAAATTCTCCGCGTCACCCGCGAGGAGTGATGGCGGCCTACGAATACAAGGCACTCGACGCCGGCGGCCGCCAGCAACGCGGCGTGCAGGAAGGCGACAGTCCGCGTCAGATCCGCCAGCTGCTGCGCGACCAGGGGCTGTTGCCGGTCAGCGTCACCGAAGTCAGCGACACGCCGCAGCCGCGCACCTTCGAGTTCTCCCTGCCCCAGCGGATCAGCGCGCAGGACCTCGCGCTGCTGACCCGACAGCTGTCGACCTTGGTGCGCGCATCCATACCGCTCGAGGAGGCCTTGCTCGCCGTGTCGCAGCAGAGCGAGAAGCAGCGGGTCCGCAACGTGGTGGCCGGCGTGCGGACGCGGGTGATGGAAGGCAGGACACTGGCCGAGGGACTCGGGGCGTTCCCGACTGTCTTTCCGGAGATTTACCGTGCCACCGTATCCGCCGGAGAGCAGTCGGGTCACCTCGGCGCCGTGCTCGAACGCATGGCGGATTACACCGAGAATCGCCAGATCCTGCAGCAGAAGATCCGTAACGCCATGATTTACCCGGTGCTGCTGACCGTCATCTGCTTTGGCATCGTCGGCCTGCTGCTCGGCTACGTGGTGCCCGAAGTCGTGCGGGTATTCGAAGCCGGCGACCGGGAGCTGCCAGTCCTCACCCGCATCCTGATCGCGAGCTCGGACTTCCTGCGCGCCTGGTGGTGGCTCATGCTGGCCGTTGCCGCCGGCGGGGTATGGGCCTTCCGCCGCTGGCTGAAGGAACCAGGCGCACGGCGGCGTTTCGATGCGTTCAAGCTCCGGATCCCGCTCATCGGCCGAATCGCGCGCGGCAACAACGCCGCCCGCTTCGCCCGGACTTTTGCAATCCTGACCTCGAGCGCCGTACCGGTGCTGGAGTCGCTCCGGATCGCCGGAGAAGTCGTCACCAACACGCCGATGCGCATGGCGGTTCAAGACGCCGCGGTGCGGGTCCGCGAAGGAGCGCCGATTGCGCGCTCGCTCGGCGCCAGCAAGCTGTTCCCGCCGATGCTCGTGCACCTGGTGTCGAGCGGCGAAACCAGCGGTGAGCTCGAGGCCATGCTGGAGCGGGCGGCGGACAACCAGGAGCGCGAGCTCGACGGCATCGTCAATACCGCGGTCGGCATCCTGGGGCCCGCGATGATCCTGCTGATGGGCGGTTTCGTTTTCATGATCGTCATCGCACTTCTGCTGCCGATCTTCCAATTGAACCAGCTCGTAGGCTAAGACCTCTTGCGGACGCGCCCGCCGCGTCATATAAGTCGGCCCGCAGTGACCCTGGAACGGTCGCATGAGCGAAAAGCCGAAAGAAGAGTTCGAAGACGAGGAACCTGACGAGATCGAGGACGCCGCGGAGGACCTCGATGTCGACAAGTTGATGCGCGATTTCGATACGCGCAAGCGCCGGGGAGCACGCGTTTCCGGGGAGCCCGCCTGGCGCAAGCTCGAGCGAATGCGCGAGGAGAAGCGCACCGCCGGGCTGCTGTCGGACTTCGACGATTACGACGTGGGCGATTCCGGCTCCGGTGCCGGCAAAAAGTCGCGGCACGCCCCGTCGCGGCGCCGTTGAACTAACGGAAATCCCGGGATGGCGCGTTGAGCGCGCCGAGCAGCGCCGAGCAGTCCTCCAGCCGGTCCACGACAACGTGCCGCACCTCGCCCGCGCATTGCAGGCGGCCATCGACGCCGAGCAGCCGCGCACCCAGCAGCACTTTCCGGTGCGTATCGGCAATCCGGCTCCAGATCACCAGGTTCATGTAGCCGGTCTCGTCCTCCAGCGTCGCGAACACCACGCCGCCCGCCGGGCCCGGCCGCTGCCGCGTCACGACGATGCCGCCGGTCCGCACCAGGGCACCGTCGGGCAGCGCGGCCACGGCATCGGCGGTGACCCAGCCGCCGGCAGCCAGCTCCTGGCGCAGCAGCGCGAGCGGGTGCCGGCCGAGTGTCAGGCCGAACGCCCGGTAATCCGCGACGATGTCCTCGCCCTCGGATGGCGCGCGCAGGAGCGGCAGTCCTTCCGCGTGATCGGTGACGAGACCGAGGGGCAAGGCCGGCTCGACGCCCAGCACGTCCCAGGACGCGCGGTGCCTGTGCCCCGCAAGTCCTGAGAGCGCGCCGGCCCGCGCGAGCGCCGCCAGGTCGCGTTGCCCGAGACCGGCGCGGCGCGCGAGCTCCCCGATGAGGCGATAGCCGCCGGGCTCGCGTGCGGCAACCAGGCGCTCGGCCGCCTCCTCCGTCAGGCCCTTCACCAGGCAAAGACCGAGGCGCAGCGCCACTCCGCCGCCGTCCGCAGGTTCCAGGGTCGACTCGACCGCGCTCACATTGGCATCCACGGGACGCACCTCGACGCCGTGCGTGCGTGCATCGCGCACGAGCTGCGCCGGCGCATAGAAACCCATCGGCTGGCTGTTCAGCAGCGCGCAGCAGAAGGCCGCCGGTTCATGGTGCTTGAGCCAGGCCGAGACGTAGACCAGCAGCGCGAAGCTCGCAGCGTGCGCTTCCGGAAAGCCGTATTCGCCGAAACCGAGGATCTGCTGGAACACCTGGCGTGCGAAGCCGAGGTCATATCCGCGGGCGCGCATGCCTTCGACCAGTCGTTCCTCGAAGGGGCCCAGCGAGCCATGGCGTTTCCAGGCCGCCATCGCGCGGCGCAGCCGGTCGGCCTCGCCCGGCGTGAATCCGGCGGCGACGATCGCGAGCTGCATCACTTGTTCCTGAAAAATCGGCACGCCGAGCGTGCGTTCGAGCACGCCCCTGACTTCCGGGCCCGGATAGACCACCGCCTCTTCGCCGCTGCGCCGGCGCAGATACGGGTGCACCATCTGGCCCTGGATCGGTCCGGGCCGCACGATCGCGACCTCGACGACCAGATCGTAGTAACAGCGCGGCTTCAGCCGCGGCAGCATCGCCATCTGCGCGCGCGACTCGATCTGGAACACGCCGATCGTGTCCGCGCGGCAGATCATCCCGTAGACGGCGGGATCCTCGGCGGGGATATCCTGCAGACGGACCTCGCGACCCCGCCGTGCCGACACCAGCGCGAGTGAGCGGCGAATTGCCGTCAGCATGCCGAGGCCGAGCACGTCCACCTTGAGCAGGCGGAGTTCGTCGAGATCGTCCTTGTCCCACTGGATCACCGTGCGTTCGGGCATCGCGGCGTTCTCGATCGGCACCAGTTCTTCGAGCGGCCCGCGCGAGATCACAAACCCGCCGGTGTGCTGCGACAGGTGGCGCGGGAAGCCGATCAGCTCGCGGGTCAGCGCGAGCACGCGCGCGATCCGGGGATTCGCCGTGTCAAAGCCGGCTTCCTGGATCCGTGAGTCTGCGATTTCGTGCCCGTCCCACCACTGCATCGCCGCGGCCAGCCGGTCGACTTGGGGCCCATCGAGCCCGAGGGCCTTGCCGACATCACGCACCGCGCTCTTCGGGCGGTAGCAGATCACGGTGGCGGTGAGCGCGGCGCGCGCGCGGCCGTACTTGCGGTAGAGGTACTGGATCACCTCCTCGCGCCGTTCGTGCTCGAAATCAACGTCGATGTCCGGCGGTTCGTTGCGTTCGCGCGAGAGAAAGCGCTCGAACAGCATGCTCATGCGGGCCGGGTCCACCTCGGTGATGCCGAGCGCGTAGCAGGCAGCGGAATTGGCGGCCGAGCCGCGACCCTGGCACAGGATGCCGCGCGCCCGCGCGAACTCGACGAGATCGTGCACCGTCAGGAAGTAGCGTTCGTAGCCAAGCTCGGTGATCAGCGCGAGCTCGCGCTCGATCAGCGCGGCGACCGCGGGCGTCGTGCCGTCGGGCCAGCGTACCCGTGCACCCGCCTCGACCAGTCGCCGCAGGTGGCCGGCCGGGGTCGCGCCTGCCGGCACGACTTCCTCCGGGTACTCGTAACGCAATTCGTCCAGCGAAAAACGGCAGCGCGCGGCGATCTCGAGCGTCGCGTCGAGCAGTTCCCGCGGATACAGTTCGGCGAGTCGTGCGAGCGTGCGCATCGAGCGTTCGCCGTTCGGGTGAAGCGCGTGCCCGGCTTCCGCAACGGTCGTCTTCAGGCGCGTGGCGGTCAGCACATCCTGCAGCGCGCGCCGGCGTCGCTGGTGCAGGTGCACGTCGCCGCTGGCGACCGCGGGTATCCCGAGTTCGCGCCCGATCCGGCAGAGCTTCTCGAGCCGTTCGCGGTCGGCGCCTCCCGCCAGCAGTTCCACCGCAACCCACAACTGCTCCCCGAACCGCTCGCGCAGCCACTCCCCTTCGGCGGATGCGGGCTGCGGCCCCGGCAGCCACAGGGCGATGCAGTCTTCGAGGCCCGCCGCGAGATCCGAACGATCGAGCCGGTAGCGTCCCTTCGGCGCGCTGCGACGGCCTTTCGTGATGAGGCGCGCGAGCGCGCCGTAGCCTTGCCGGCTGGTGGCGAGACAGACGAGCCGCGGTCCGTCCGCAAGCGCGATCTCACTGCCGATGATGAGCGGCAGGCCGGCGGTGCGCGCCGCGGCATGCGCGCGCACGCTGCCCGCCAGCGAGCATTCGTCGGTCAGCGCGAGCGCGGCATAACCGAGCGCGCGTGCACGGTCGACGAGTTCCGACGGGTGCGAAGCGCCGCGCAGGAACGTGAAGTTGCTGACGCAGTGCAGCTCCGCATACGCCACTCCGCTCACCCGCGGTGCAGGTGCCGCCACGCGCGGGATCCGGCGGGGTTTCTCGCTCGCTCGCGCCGCCGGAACT
>JALYJS010000235.1 GCA_030799345.1 Pseudomonadota bacterium
CGCAGAAGGGGCGCGTCAGGACCGCAGGCGGGCTCGAGATGAGCTTCAGCGTCGGCCAGCCGTTCGAGCGCAATGGCATTCGTGTTTTCGCGGGCCTTGCCAGCGACCCGTTCTTCATGGACGTGGAGGCCGCGATCCGTACCGACTTCACGGGCAGACTGTACTTCGACACGGCCGTGAATACCGTCCAATTTCGCGACGTCCTGGCGATCGCGGTCGAGGTTCCGTTCAAGTCGATCGACGAACGATTCGATGGCGTGAAGCTGGTCGCCGCGATTGCTGAGACCGTCGTCACGCGCCGCGGCCATCCGATCCGCATCGAGCGCGTCGGGCGGCCGGAGATCAAGAACGTTCTCATGGCCAACCCGACCCGCGATCGACGTGCGACGGGCGTTGAGCTTCGCGACCTCTATAACCGCGAAGACGCGTTCGCGCTGTCCCCGGTCTATCGGCCACTCTACGAGTCGCGTCTCGACGCGAACCTGGCTTTCTTCGATGGTCTGGACGGCGCGACGGCATGGTCTCCCGGGCCGGACGGGCACCACCCGTTGCGCGAACTGTTCATGGAAGATTTCCTGATCCTGGACCTGGCGCATCCGTTCACCCCTGGCGGTTTCCTGGAAATCGAACGCGCACTGCTCGACGGCCGCCCGCACGCCATCGCCGGCGGGCGATGGCTGGACGACGACATCCTCGACGACCTGCTCACGCTGATCGTGAATGGCGGGCGCGGCCCGCGGTACGGCGATGGCGTGGACGCTCCCACCAAGCCCCCCAATCTGAGCTTTCCCTACGTGCGGGAGCCCAACCTGCGGACAGATGTACCTCTGCCCGCATTCCTGAGGAGTTGAACATGGATCTTCTGACAGGCAAAGGAACAGTCGTGACCGGCGCTGCCTCCGGAATCGGCAAGGCGATTGCCACCGCATTCATCGAAGCCGGCGCGAGCGTGCTGCTGTGCGATCGCAACGCCGGCGGGCTTGAAGTCGCCGCCCGCGAACTCGGGGATCGCGCCATCGGCCGCGTCACCGACGTGTCGGACGAGAATCAGGTCGAAGCCGCGATGCGAGCGGCGCGCGAATCCTTCGGGTCGCTCGACATCGTGGTGAATAACGCCGGCTTCGGCGCCATCTCCCCGCTCACCGAGTTGTCTGATGAGAATTGGAGAGCCGTCCAGTCCGTCACCCTCGGCGGCGTATTCTACGGCGTCAAGCACGGCGCCCGGCAGATGCTCGAGCAGGGACGTGCTGGCGTGATCATCAACATCTCGTCGGTGAACGGACGCCAGCCAGGCGAGGGACAGTCGGCCTACTGCGCGGCCAAGGCCGGCGTCGACATGCTGACACGCTGCAGCGCGCTGGAGCTCGGCAGCCGCGGGATTCGCGTCGTCGGCATCGCGCCGGGCATGGTGGAGACGCCGTTGACCCGTAAGGAGCTGGAGAATCCCGCCATGCGCGAGGTTTTCCTCGCGATGATCCCGATGCGGCGCCCGATCGCTGCGCAAGAGATCGCCTCGGCCGCAGTCTTTCTCGCATCAGACCATGCTCGATCGATCAACGGCGAAACGATCGCCATCGACGGCGGTTCGCTGACGCGCGGCTATCCCGCGCTGCTGACCGGACTGAAGAAGGCCTCATGATCGAGGAGCGGCGATATACGAGCGGCCGGATAGCAGTCGCCAATCTGTCGGCAGCGATCGACGGCCTGCAGCGTCGTCGTGCAGAAGGCGCGGGCTTCGTGGAGCTACTCACGCTGTCGAATCTGCTGTTCGTGCGCGGCGACGTCCTCGGCCGGATCGCGGACCACGACCGGGCGGAGCGAATCGCCACCGTAGCCGCGGAGTTGTCGCCGGACGCCGCGGCCGCGCTTTACATCCGTGCACGCCTCGCAGCGCGCTTCCACCGTTTCGACGAGGCAGCCGCGCTACTCGATGAGGCGCTCGCCGCCGGACATCCGGTTCGAGAGATCGATGTCGAAAGGGCGGCGCTATGCCACGCGAGCGGCCAGTACACCAGGGCGCTGGCGCTGCGCGAACGACTTGCGGCTGAGAACCCCGGCATTCACACGCTCGGGGTGCTCGCGACACTGCTGGCTGAAATGGGTCGATGGGCGGCAGCCGAAGCTGCCTATGCGGCCGCGCTTGACGCAGACTCGGACGTCTCGCCCCTGGCATGCGGCCAGTTGCTTTTCGAATGGGCCGTGAGCGCGATGCGTCGCGGCGAACTCGACCGGGCGGAGACCCTGTTTGCCGAGCTCGATGCGATCTTGCCGCAGCACGTGCCGGCCCGAGGCCATTGCGCCGAGGTGGCGCTGGCGCGCGGTCAGCTGGAAATTGCGCTCGCACTCGTCGCGCCGCTGGTCGATATCTCAGACGATCCCGAGTACCGGGCCACCCTTGCAGAGATCCTGACAGCCCTCGGTGACGCAGCCGGAGCTGCACGCGAAGCGGACTGCGCAGCCGCAGCTTACGATGCGCTGCTGGCGCGGCGGCCTGAAGCCTACGCTGACCATGCAGCGGCCTTTTTCATGGGCATCGGCAATCGGCCGCTGCTGGCGCTCGCGCTCGCCGGGAAGAACTGGACGCTGCGCGACACGCCGCGCTCGCGCAGTCTTCTTGCCCAGGCTCAACGTGGCGCAGCACCTGTGCGGCGAGTCGCATGACGCTCGTTCTCGCCGCTTTCTTCGCCGGATTCGTACACGTGCTTTCGGGGCCCGATCATCTCGCCGCGATCGCGCCTTACGCCTTGGACGGAAAGAAACGCGCGTGGCGGACCGGAGTACGGTGGGGATTCGGTCACGCCACGGGCGCGCTCACCGTTGGGCTCCTGATGCTGGTACTGCGCGAGGCCTTGCCGGTCGAGGCCGTTTCCGCCTGGGGCGAGCACTTGGTCGGGCTCGCCCTGATCGCTATCGGGATCTGGGGCGCCCGTGCGGCGCTGATTCGCGCGGCCCAGCCTGTGCACGCTCACGCATCTCACGCGCACGGACACGCGGCACTCGCGGTGGG
>JALYJS010000251.1 GCA_030799345.1 Pseudomonadota bacterium
CCGAGCGTCAGGACTTCGACGCCCTGTGCCGTCACCAGAACGGTGTGCTCCCATTGAGCCGACAATGAATGGTCCTTGGTGACGACGGTCCAGCCGTCGCCCAGCAGCTTCACCTGGCGCCGGCCGGCATTGACCATCGGCTCCACGGTGAAGGTCATACCCGCGGCCAGCGTCATGCCGGTGCCGGGTTCCCCGTAATGCAGGACCTGCGGGTCTTCATGGAATATCCGCCCGATGCCATGGCCGCAATATTCGCGAACGACGGAATAGCCCTCGGATTCGACATACCGCTGGATCGCGTGGCCGAGATCACCGAGCCGCAGGCCCGGCTTGACCAGCCGGATGCCCCGCCACATGGCCTCGAAGCCGACTTTGCACAGCCGCCTGGCCTGAACGGAGGCTTCGCCCACGAAGAACATGCGGCTGGTGTCGCCATGAAACCCGTCCTTGATGACGGTCACGTCGACATTGACGATATCGCCGTCGCGCAGGATTCGCTCGCCCGGGATCCCGTGACACACCACGTGGTTGACCGAGGTGCAGATCGACTTCGGAAAACCCTTGTAATTCAAAGGGGCAGGGACCGCCTGCTGCTCCTTGACGATGTAGTCGTGGCAAATCCTGTCCAGTTCGCCGGTCGTAATGCCCGCCACGATCCGGGGGCCGATCATGTCCAGCACGTCCGCGGCCAGCCGCCCGGCCACGCGCATCGCCTGCTGCTCCGGCGGCGACTTGATGGAGACCGTATGGTGGCTGTGCATCAACATGGCGTCAGGACGTCGGCTGGGGACCCGGTAATGCGTCTATCACGTTGTTTAGACGGGACAAAGATGGTATAAAGCGCGGCGTTTTTTCTCAACCAAATCCACACGCGAATCGTCACGTGCGACTGGGTGCCGGACAGAAAAGTCCGGTTGCCGCATGCGGATCCGCGGAGGGCTAACCCGGAAGGAGTGATCATGGCTGCATTGTCCATGAGGCAGATGCTTGAGGCGGGGGTTCATTTCGGCCATCAGACCCGCTTCTGGAATCCCAAGATGGCACCGTTCATTTTCGGCGAACGGAACAAGATTCACATCATCAATCTCGAGCGCACGCTGCCGCTCTATAACGACGCCGCCGGCTTCGTGAAGGGCGTGGTCGGCGACGGCGGCAAGGTGCTGTTCGTTGGCACCAAGCGCAGCGCACGGGATGCGATCCAGGCGGAAGCGGTCCGCTGCGGCATGCCCTTCGTCAACCAGCGCTGGCTGGGCGGCATGCTGACCAATTTCAAGACCATCCGGCAGTCCATCAAGCGGCTGCACGAGCTCGAGGAATTGCGCGAGTCGGGCGCGCTCGAGCGCCGCAACAAGAAAGAAGCGCAGATGCTCCGTCGCGAGATGGACAAGCTGATGCGCAGTCTCGGCGGCATCAAGGACATGAACGCGCTGCCTGACGCGCTGTTCGTCGTGGACGTGGGTCACGAAGAGATCGCCGTGCACGAGGCGCAGAAGCTCGGCATACCGGTCGTGGCGGTCGTCGACAGCAACTGTTCGCCGGACGGCATCGACTTCGTGATTCCGGGCAACGACGATGCGATGAAGGCGATCCAGCTCTATGCAGCCGGCATCGCTGATGCGGTGCTGGATGGCAAGTCGTCGGTGCCCGTCATACCGGCCGGTGAGGATGAATTCGTCGAGCTCGACGAGGAAGGCCAGCCGCGGCGCAAATCCGCCCAGCGCCCCGCGCGCCGGGCCGCGAATGTCCGGCGCAAGACGCCGGCGCGGGTACGCCAGTCGGCCGAAACGGCTTCGGCGGCGACGATGTTGCCGGTCGGCGCGGCGGAGGTCGTGACGGATGTGCCCGATGACCAGCCGGTGGTCGATGAGGTGGCGCCGGATGCGGCGCAGGACAAACCGGCTGCGCGTCGCCGCCCGGCCGCGCGCAAGCCTGAACGGGCCGGGGGCTGACGATGACGATCACTGCAGAAACGGTCAAGGTGCTGCGCGAGCGCACCGGCGCCGGCATGATGGAGTGCAAGAAAGCGCTGGTCGAAACCGGCGGCGATCTCGACGCCGCAGCGGAGATCATGCGCAAGGCGGGCCTGGCCAAGGCCGACAAGAAGGCGGCGCGCATCGCTGCGGAAGGCGCGCTCGCGACGGCCAAGGGCGCGGACGGACGCCGGGCGGCGCTCGCGGAAGTGAACTGCGAGACGGATTTCGTCGCGCGCCAGCCGGATTTCCTGACTTTTGCCACGCAGGTCGCTGAGGCGGCACTTGCGGCGTCTGCCACGGAGCCCGAAGCGATTGCTGCGCTCCGCCTCGCGGACGGCAGGACCGTCGAGGAAACCCGACGCGTGCTGATCGCGAAGATCGGCGAGAAGATCGACGTCCGGCGCGTGGGCCTGCTGGATGCGCCGGACCGGGTCGGCAGCTATCTGCACGGCATCCGCATCGGCACGCTGGTTGGCCTGAAGGGCGGCGACGAGACGCTCGCGCGCGATCTCGCGATGCACGTGGCGGCGGCCAATCCGCGCTACGTGGCGGTTGCGGATGTGCCGGCCGACATCGTCGCCAAAGAACGCGAGATCCTGGCTGCCCAGGCATTGGCCGAAGGCAAGCCGCCGGCGATTGTCGAGAAGATGGTCGAAGGACGGCTGCGCAAGTATCTGGCCGAGATCTGCCTGACCGGGCAGGCGTACGTTAAGGATCCTGATACGACCGTCGGCAAGCTGCTCGAGGCCGGCAAGGCGTCGGTCACGGGCTTCCTGCGCTATGAGGTCGGTGAAGGTATCGAGAAGAAGCAGGAAAACTTCGCAGCCGAAGTCATGGCCCAGGTCAAGGCGGCCGAAGGCCGCGGCGCCGGATCCTGACGTGGTGCCGGGTCGTACTTTCGTAGTCTGGCCGACGACGAAATGGCGAAGCGACATCATTGAACCGACCAGACTACGAAAGTACGACCCGGCACCGTAAGAAGGGGAGCGGCATGGCGGACACCCAATTGCGGCAGCCGCTGAAGCGCATCCTGCTCAAGGTCAGTGGCGAGGCGCTGCTCGGCTCAGCGGATTACGGCATCGATCCCGCGGTGCTGAAACGCGTCGCCGGCGAAATCCGCGACGTCATGGCGCGCGGCGTGGAAGTTGCGGTCGTCATCGGCGGCGGCAACATCTTCCGCGGCGCGGGCCTTGCGCGCGCCGGCATGGATCGCGTGACCGCCGATCACATGGGCATGCTCGCGACCGTGATGAACGCACTTGCGCTGCAGGATGCGCTCGAAGCGCAGGGCGCCCATGCGCGGGTCCAGTCGGCGGTCCGGGTGCAGGAAGTCTGCGAGGATTACATCCGCCGCCGCGCGGTCAGGCACCTCGAAAAGGGCCGCTGCGTGATTTTCGCGGCCGGCACCGGCAATCCGTTCTTCACCACCGACACGGCCGCCTCCCTGCGTGCGATCGAGATCGAGGCCGACCTGCTGCTGAAAGCCACCAAGGTCAATGGCGTCTACAACGAAGACCCGGCACGCAATGCGAAGGCCGAGCGCTACCGCACGCTGTCGTTCGACAAGGTGCTCGACGACCGGCTCGCCGTGATGGACGCGACCGCGATCGTGATGTGCCGCGACAACGGACTGCCGCTGCGCGTCTTCAACCTGATGAATGAAGGCGACCTGATGCGGATTGTCGACGGTGAAGACGTCGGCACGCTGGTCGCGAACGGCCTGTAAAGGCGCCATCGAGGATATTGGCATGCAAGAAGAGATGAGCCGCGACGCAACCCAGCGGATGGCCAAATGCGTGGCCACGCTCCGGGACCACTATCGCAAGATGCGCACGGGCCGCGCCAACGTGGGCCTGCTCGACGGCATCAAGGTCGACTATTACGGCAGCGAAGTCCCGCTAAACCAGGTGGCCACCGTCAACGTGGAAGATTCGCGGACGCTCGTCGTATCGCCCTGGGACAAGTCGGCGGTCGCCGCGGTCGAGAAAGCGATCATGAAATCGGACCTCGGGCTCACGCCGAATACGGCCGGTCAGGTGATCCGGCTGCCGTTGCCGCCAATGACCGAGGAACGCCGCAAGGACCTGACCAAGGTCGCGCGCCACGAAGCGGAGAGCGCCCGTGTCGCCGTGCGTGGCGTCCGTCGCGACCTGATGAACGAACTGAAGGAGATGCTCAAGGAGAAGCTGATCTCGGAGGATGACGACCGCCGGGTGCAGGACGAGATCCAGAAGCTGACGGATCGTCACGTGCACGAGATCGACGCCGCACTCGCCGAAAAAGAAAAAGAGCTGTTACAGGTCTGAAATGGCGAGCCCAGCCACTTCACAGGCCGGTGCGGGCCCGGTGCCTCGCCATATCGCCGTCGTGATGGACGGCAACGGCCGCTGGGCCGAGCAACGGTCGCTGCCGCGCGCCGCCGGCCATCGCGCCGGCGCCCGCGCCGTGCGCACGACCATCGAGCAATCGGTGCGTCATGGCGTGACCTCGCTGACCCTGTTTGCTTTTTCGAGCGAGAACTGGCGCCGGCCGCCGGACGAGGTCGGTGTCCTGATGCAGCTCTTCCTCGAGTCGCTCGACCGTGAAGTCGCGGAACTCGAAGCCAATGGCGTGCAGGTCCGCTTCATCGGCGACCGCACGCGACTGGCGCCGGCACTGGTCGCCCGCATGGCGGCGGCCGAAGAGCTGACGAAAGGGCGGAGCCGCCTCGATCTCGTGGTCGCGGTCGCCTACGGCGGACGCTGGGACCTCGCGCGCGCCGCGCGCTGCCTCGCCGAGGAAGCCGTCGCCGGCACACGCGATCCCGCGACCATCGACGAGCGGGCATTCGCCGACCGGCTCGCAAACGCCGGCCGCGCGGATCCCGATCTCTTCATCCGTACCGGCGGCGAGCGCCGCATCAGCAATTTCCTGCTCTGGGACCTCGCTTACACCGAGCTCTGGTTCACCGACACCTTGTGGCCGGATTTCGACGCGGCCGCATTCGACGCAGCGCTCGCTCATTTCGCGGGCCGTCAGCGTCGGTTCGGCCGGACACCCGCACAAGTGGGCGGTTCCTGATGCTGGGTCAACGCATGGTCACCGCGGCCGCGATCGTCGTGGTGCTCGGGCTTCTGCTGTTCGTGCTGCCGGGCGATTACGCCGTGGCGGGTCTCGCGCTCCTGGTACTCGCCGGCGCATGGGAATGGTCGTTGCTTGCGGGCATCGAACGCACGCTCGCGCGCATTGCCTACTTCGTGCTGACCGGCCTCGCGATGGCCGGCCTCTGGTATGTCACGCAGGAATCTGCCGCTTTCCAGCACGCGATGCTGGTGACGACGCTCGGCTGGCTGCCGTTGTTTGCCTGGATCACGCTGGCGCCGGGACGCGCTTCGCGCGTGCTCGCTGCGGTTGCCGGGCTGTGGGCACTCGTGCCCCTGTGGCTGGCCCTGACGCGCCTCTTTCTGCAGCACGATGGCGGGCGAGAACTCGTGATTTTCGTGCTGGTGCTGGCCTGGGCCGCCGATATCGGTGCGTTTTTCGCCGGGCGCCGCTTCGGCCGCATCCGCCTCGCCCCGACCGTCAGCCCAAACAAAACCTGGGAAGGCGTCATCGGCGGGCTGTGCGCGGGCGCGCTGATCGCATTCGCGGGCCAGGCGTGGTTCGAGGCCCCCGGTGTCGCGTTCGTATCGCTTTGCGTCGCGGCGGTGCTGATCTCGGTCGTCGGCGACCTGCTCGAGAGCATGTTCAAGCGCCAGCGCGGCCTGAAGGACAGTGGCAGCCTGCTGCCGGGGCACGGCGGAATGCTCGATCGCATCGACAGCCTCACCGCCTCGGTGCCGCTGCTTGCGCTCGGCTTTGGCTGGCTGGGACTCGTGTCATGAGGGGCCTGGTCGTACTGGGGTCGACCGGCACCATCGGCGAGAACACGCTGGCCGTCGCGCTGCAGCATCCGGAGCGTTTCCGGATCGTCGCGCTCGCGGCGGGATCAAACCACGACACACTGTTCGAACAGTGCCGGCGCTGCCGGCCGGCTTACGCGGCGCTGCTCGATCGCCCGGCGGCGACGCGCCTCGCCGAACGACTCGCAGGCGCGGGAATTCCCACACGCGTGCTGTCGGGTCCCGAGGCCCTGACGACCGTCGCCACGCTGCCGGAAGCGGAACTCGTCATGGCCGCAATCGTCGGCGCCGCGGGGCTTGCACCGACGCTCGCCGCGGCCGCGTCTGGCAAGCAGCTGCTGCTTGCCAACAAGGAGGCGCTGGTGCTTGCCGGTCCGCTGCTGATGGAAGCCGCCCGCGCATCCGGCGCGCGCATCCTGCCGATCGACAGCGAGCACAACGCCATCTTCCAGTGCCTGCCTGGCGAGCGCGGAGATGGATTGCCCCATCGCGGCGTGCGCCGCATCCTGCTGACCGCCTCGGGTGGCCCGTTCCTGAAGACCCGGCGCGAAGACCTGGTCTCGGTAACGCCGGAGCAGGCCGTGCAGCACCCGAAGTGGCGGATGGGACCGAAAATCTCGGTCGACTCGGCGACCCTGATGAACAAAGGCCTCGAACTCATCGAGGCCTGTCACCTCTTTGCGGTGACGCCGGCGCAGGTCGAAGTCGTCGTCCACCCGCAAAGCATCGTGCACTCACTGGTCGAGTTCGACGACGGATCGATGCTTGCCCAGCTGAGTCAGCCGGACATGCGCGTGCCGATTGCGCATGCGCTCGGTTTTCCGGACCGGATTGCCTCGGGCGTGCCCGCTCTGGACCTCGTGCAGATTGGGAGGTTGACGTTCGAAGCTCCTGATCTGGAACGGTTTCCTTGCCTCTCTCTGGCCAGCGAGGCAGCCCGCATCGGCGGCACGGCGCCCGCTGTGCTGAATGCCGCCAATGAAGTAGCGGTCGCGGCTTTCCTTGGCAGGCGGCTGAACTTTGGCGGGATAGCCGGAGTCATTGAAAGCGTGCTGCAACAGCATGCAACGGGGCCTATCGGCAGCCTGGACGATGCTTTGGCGGCGGATGCCTGGGCACGCGAACGCGCGCGCGCGGCACTCGTCATGCGTCAGGCAGCCGGCGCATGACCTTGACCCTCACGTCGATCCTCGCGTTCATCGTCGCCATCGGCGTGCTCGTTTCCGTGCACGAGTTCGGGCATTACTGGGTCGCGCGCCGCCTCGGATTCAAAGTCGTGCGGTTCTCGGTCGGATTCGGCCGGCCGATCGCAAAGCGCATCGGTCGCGATCCCGACCGAATTGAATACGTGCTGGCGGCGATACCGCTCGGCGGCTACGTGCGCCTGCTCGATGAGCGCGAAGGCCCGGTGCCGCCCGAGGACGTCAACCGTGCATTCAA
>JALYJS010000279.1 GCA_030799345.1 Pseudomonadota bacterium
GGGGACCGATCCCGGGTTTATTCCGCAGCGCGACACGCGTCGACCGAGAGCTCAGGCAGCGCGGGCAGACTCATCGGACGACATCGCCGTCTCAACGGCGGCGCTCGCCCGCTCGACCTGCTGCGCAGTTGTCGTGACCATCTGGTCGGCGGCCCGCTCGACAGCATGCGTCGCCTCGCGCACTTTCTCGGCCGATTCCTTGATCGCGGCGCGAGCCTTGGCCTGTACTGCCTTCGCTGACGAGCGCGTTGTCGTTGCGGCACCGCGCGCGATGCCGCGTGCGGCCGTCACTGTCCTGCCAACGGCGGACTGCCGTTGCTTGACGCGGGTCTTCCGTGGGGCGGACTTTGCGCGCCTGACAGGTTTGCGGCGGGCGGTTGCGCGCTTCGCAACCTTGCGCTTTGCGACCTTGCGTTTCGTAACCTTGCGCTTTGCCGTCGCGCGCCGCGCAGACGTGCGCTTGGCTGAACTGCGCTTCGCTTTGCCGCGCTTGGCGGTCGTGCGACGCCGGGCACGCACCGGGCGCCGGCGCGCGGGCTTCTTCGACTTCTTCCTGGCTGCCATCTGGGCTTTTCTCCGAATGGATCTGAAGTGGACGAAAGCCGCAGGAGCGCGACTTTCCGGATCACGCTAGGCCGCGATCAGGTCGGTGTCAATCGGAGAAACAGCAGGAATGGTGGAGCGGAAGGGGATCGAACCCTCGACCTCTGCATTGCGAACGCAGCGCTCTCCCAGCTGAGCTACCGCCCCACGAACGAGGGGGCGGATTGTAAAGAGCGGCCGCCGGAGCAGCAAGCAAAGCGGCCAGAAAGACGGCGGACGGCGCTTGGTGTACCGTTGCCCACCCATGAAGATCCGCGATGCGACGCTCGCCGACCTCGGCTTCATCGCCGCCGCCAATACCGCGCTCGCGTCCGAAACGGAGGGCCAGGTGCTCGATCCGGCCCTGCTCCGGCCGGGGATCCGGGCGGTGCTGGAAGACCCCGCCCTGGGTCGCTATTACGTTGCCGAAATCAATGGCCGGGCAGTCGGCCAGCTTATGACCACTTATGAGTGGAGCGACTGGCGGAACGGTACTTTCCTCTGGATCCAGTCGGTTTACGTGCTGCCGGCCGAGCGCGGCACGGGCGTATTTCGTGCGCTGTACCGGCACCTGGAGGAGCTCGCCGGTTCGGATCCGCGTATCTGCGGCATCCGCCTGTACGTGGACCGCGACAACGACCGGGCGCTGGCCGTTTATTCCAGGCTCGGCATGCATCGGTCCAACTACCGCATCATGGAAACCACTTTTCGCGGCCCGTCGTCTGGCCTGTAGGAGACTGCCATGCTGACCGCTGGCGAGAACGCCCCGGACTTCGAGTTGCCCGACCAGGACGGCAAGCTGAGGCGCCTCAGCGCTCTCCTCGGCGGCAAACCGATCATCCTTTATTTCTATCCGGCGGATTTCACGCCGGGCTGCACCCGGGAAGCCTGTGATCTGCGCGACCTGCACACGCAGATCCTGGCAGCGGGCCTGGAGGTCGTCGGCATCAGTCCGCAGCCGCCGGAAAGCCACCGCCGCTTCCGCGACGAGCTCGGGTTGCCATTCACATTGCTTTCCGACGAGAAAAAAGACGTGATCAAGGCCTACGGGGTGGATGGTCCGCTCGGAATCGGCGTGCGCCGCGCCACCTTCCTGATCGGCCGTGACCAGCGCGTGCAGGACGCGGTTCTGGCCGATCTGCGCATCAGCCGGCACCAGTCGTTCGTGCAGAAGGCGATCGCGTCTAGGGAAAATCGAAGCGGGTAACAGCGGCGCGGCTGAATCGAGGTACCGCGACGACGTAGGCGATCCCGTATTCGCTTTCGTCCATTTCGGGCACCCGCTCGCCGCTCAATTCCTTGACGATGGCGGGTACGGTGTTCGAATGGCCGACAATCAGAATGCGCCCGCCGCGGTACTCTCGCAGTGCGCGTTTTGCGACCAGGGCGGAGTCCTCAGCAGGCACGACGATCATCGGGATGCCGAGTCGGTTTGCGAGGGGGCGCACCGAATCCTGCGAACGCCGGAATTCGCTGACGTAAATGCAAT
>JALYJS010000298.1 GCA_030799345.1 Pseudomonadota bacterium
ACCCAGAACTTCAGCGGATCAAGTGGTGGCGCGTGGGATCCTGGGTCCGTCAGCACGATCCGGAATTCAAGGCGGGTGGGCTGATCTCGGTGTTCAACAATAACGCTTACCGATCCGCCTTCGGCCCCGACAACTATTTTGACAGGTCGAATCCGACCATCCCACGTGTCTCGGAGATCATCGAGATCGACCCCGCAACCGACGAGCACCAGCGCGTGTACGGCAGGGTGAAGGGTGAGGAGTTTTTGACCGTAATCCGCGGCAAGCACGAGCTCACGGCCCGCGGCGGCCTGCTGATCACCGAGTTCGAAGCGGGCAGGGTGTTCGAGACCGACTCATCCGGCCGCACGATCTGGGAATACGTCAACCGTTACGATGACGACGAGGTCGCCGAGATCACCGAAGCGCGCATCCATCGCGCGGACTATTTCACCGTGTCCGACTGGTCCTGTGCCAGACCGGACGATTAACCACACTCAAAGCTGCTTATTGAACAGCGACGCGGCCCAGTCGGCGAGCTTCTCGCGCCACGGCCGCTGCTCCCATTCCTCATAAGTCACGCGGCGCGACTTGCCGAGGTCGTCGCTGAATACCTCGAGTTGCCGTGCGGCAAGACCGGCGTCGAAGACATTCAGGTTGGCTTCGTCGTTCAGCCGGAACGAGCGATTGTCGAAGTTGGTCGAGCCTACCGAAGTCCACAAGCCGTCAACCACCAGCACTTTGCAGTGAAACATGGTCGGCTGGTATTCGTAGATTTCCGCGCCCAGCTTCAGGAGTTCGCCCCAGGTGGCGCGCGACGCGTGCTTGACCAGCTCGGAGTCGGTATGAGGTCCTGGTAATACGATCTGCACCCTGACGCCCCGCCGCAGCGCAGCCAGCAATGCCTCGAGCGCGACTTCGTCCGGCGCGAAATAGGCCATGGACAGCTGGATGGTTCGGGTTGCTGCGGCGATGGAAAGCAGGTACATCAGGTGCATGCTTTCCGCGCCGCCCTCGGAGGAGCTGATGAAGACCTGCGCGTACTGACCTCCCGCCGCTTGGAGCGGCGGGAAGTACGCGGCGGTATGCAGGACCCTGCCCGTGACTCTCGTCCAGTTGTCCATGAACGCGGACTGCATGTGCGCGACGGCCGGGCCTTCGATTCGGTAATGCGTGTCACGCCAGTGATCGGGATCTTCGGCGTTGCCGGTCCAGACGTCCGCGATGCCGACACCACCGGTGAAGCCGATCCGCCCGTCGACGACCAGCAGCTTGCGGTGGGTGCGGTTGTTGAGCTTGTTGAGCGTGTACCACTTCACCGGGTGATACTGTTCGAGTTCGACCCCCGCGTTGCGCATCATGTCGAGCGACGCGGCGTCCATTTTCTGGCTGCCGACCCAGTCCAGCAGCACGTGCACCCTGACGTCCGCGCGCGCACGTTCGGCCAGCGCCTCGGAGAACTCGCGGCCGATGTCGCCGGACCAGTAGATGTAAGTCTCGAAGGTGATCGTGCGCTGCGCCGACCGGATTGCTTCCAGCATCGCCGGAAATATCTGGTCGCCATTCAGCAGCGTCTCGACCTGGTTGCCGGGCGCGAGCGGCGGCCCGAGCAGTGTTCCCATTGCACGCAAGAACTGCGGATCCTCGACCGCGTAGCGGTGCTCGACCCGGTGCGTAATCCGTTTGGTCCCGGACATCAGGTTCTGCGCGAGCAGCGTGACGACGATGGTCGCCAGTATGCTCAGGGTTATGGCCAGCAGCGGCTTACGTGGCATGTAGAGTCCCTTCCAATGTTAGACTTTCGCGCTTTTTTCGACATTTGCAAGCGCTCGAGCGATCCATGCCCCTGATTACCCTCCCGGACGGCAGCCAGCGTCCTTTTGACCAGCCGGTGACCGTCGCGGATGTCGCCGCGTCGATCGGCAAGGGCCTCGCACGCGCTGCGCTCGCCGGCGAGCTGGACGGGCGGCTGGTCGATACGTCGTACCTCATTACAGTCGACGCCCGGCTTCGGATCATCACCGCGCGCGATCCCGAGGGACTGGAACTGCTCCGCCACTCGACCGCGCACCTGCTCGCGCAAGCGGTCCAGTCCGTTTATCCGACGGCTCAGGTCACGATCGGGCCGGTCATCGAAGATGGCTTTTACTACGACTTCGCTTTCGAGCGGCCGTTCACACCGGAAGACCTGGCGCTGTTCGAGGCGAAAATGCACGAGCTCGCCAAAGCCGATCAACCCGTGCACCGGCGGCTTTTGTCACGCGACGCGGCGGTCGCCCATTTCCGCTCGATCGGCGAACACTACAAGGCGGAGATCATTGCAGCGATCCCGGCAGGCGAGGAGATAACCCTCTATGGCCACGGGGGCTGGGAGGACCTGTGCCGCGGCCCGCATGTGCCGTCCACCGGCAAACTCGGCACATTCAAGCTGACCAAGGTCGCCGGCGCGTACTGGCGCGGCGATTCGAAGAACGCGATGCTGCAGCGCATCTACGGTACCGCCTGGCCGGACGAGAAGCAGCTCAAGGACTACCTCACGCGCCTCGAGGAAGCGGAGAAGCGCGATCATCGCCGCATCGGCCGCGAGCTCGACCTGTTCCACTTCCAGGAAGAGGCGCCCGGTGCCGTGTTCTGGCACCCGCACGGCTGGACAATCTTCCAGCAGCTCATCGCGTACATGCGGGAGCGTCAGAATGCGGCGGGTTACCAGGAGATCAGCAGCCCAGAGATCATCGATCGCGAGCTGTGGGTGCAGTCCGGTCACGTGGAGAAGTTCGGCGAGAACATGTTCCTGACGAAGACGCCGGACGAGCGCGTTTACGCGATCAAGCCGATGAATTGCCCGGGCCATGTCCAGGTGTTCCGCCAGGGCCTGCACAGTTACAAGGAACTCCCGATCCGCTATGCGGAGTTTGGCAAGGTGCACCGCTACGAACCGTCGGGCGCGCTGCATGGGTTACTTCGTGTGCGGGCGTTTACGCAGGACGACGCACACGTCTTCGTGACCGAGGACCAGATCACCGAAGAAACCGTGCGCGGCATCGAGCTCATGATGTCGATCTACCGCGATTTCGGATTCGACGACGTCCGCGTCAATTTTGCGGATCGGCCCGCGCGACGGGTCGGCGACGACGCTACCTGGACACGGGCTGAGGAAGCTCTCAAGGCCGGGACGCGGGCCGCCGGCGTCGAGTACGAATTCAATCCGGGGGAGGGCGCGTTCTACGGTCCGAAGCTCGAATTCGTCCTGAAGGACGCGATCGGCCGCGACTGGCAGTGCGGCACCTGGCAAGTCGACCTGAACCTGCCGGGCAGGCTCGGCGCCTACTACATCGATGAGCACAGCCAGAAGCGCACGCCGGTCATGCTGCATCGGGCGATCTTCGGTTCGCTCGAGCGTTTCTTCGGAATCCTGCTCGAGCATCACGCCGGCAAATTGCCCGCCTGGCTCTCGCCCGTCCACGCGGTCGTGATGAATATCAGCGAAAAGCAGGCGAAATACGCAGGCGAGGCTGGCGAATTCCTTAAAAATCAGGGGCTTCGCGCCGAAATCGACTTGCGGAACGAGAAGGTGGGCTATAAAATCCGCGAGCACACGCTGAAGCGTGTCCCGTATCTGCTGGTCGCTGGCGATCGGGAAATCGAGTCCAGGCAGTTGGCCGTGCGCACGCGCTCCGGGAAGGATCTGGGTGCCATGCCCCTGGAAGAGGTGGCCGCTCGGATCGCCCGGGATGTGGCGAGCCGCGGCCTTGGTC
>JALYJS010000318.1 GCA_030799345.1 Pseudomonadota bacterium
GGAGACGACATCCAGCCTCTCCGTGTCCGCCGGCGACGCGACGCTGGCGCCCGCCTGCCTGGTCGCCGGCGACCGGCGGGTCTGTGTCGAGGGCGGCTGGCAGCGCGAGGGCAACTGGTCGGTTCGCGCCAGGACTGAAGACTTTGCTATTGACACGCTCGATCAACGGACGCCGGGCCGGCTGCGTTATCGCGGTCTGCTGACGGTCGACGCGGCAGCCTCGGCGCGCGCGGGACAACCGTGGGTTGCCGACATCAGTGCCGGCCTCAGGGAGAGCGTGCTCGAATACGAATCGGCGAGCGGCAAGACGCACCGCGTGCCGATGGGCCGCGCGGTACTCTCCCTGAAGAGCAATGCGCAGCAGCACGCGCTTGACCTGCGCGTTCTCGATGCCACCGACACTTCGCTCGCCGCGCAACTGACGGCGTCGCGCATCGCAGGGCGGCCGCTGCGCGAACTGCCGGTGTCAGGCAGCGTGAACGGCGCGACGGGTCAGCTGGGATTGCTCCCGCTCCTCTTCACCGGTATCGATCAGGCTTCCGGCAGGTTGCGCGTGGACCTCGACATTGCTGGACGGCTCGCCGCGCCTTCCCTCACCGGGCAGGCGCAGCTCACCGATGGTGCTTTCGATTTCTATCAGGCGAACCTGCGGCTGCGGGACACGACGGCAACCATTGCCCTGCGGCAGGAATCGCTGGAACTGGATGCGACCGCGAGCGCCGGCGAAGGCAGCCTCGATGTCGAGGGCCGGCTGGGATGGCGTGACCGGCGGCTAAGCGGCGAGCTCACCCTGAAAGGCGACAGGCTGCTGCTGGTGGATGTTCCGGAGGCACGCGTGTTCGCGTCGCCCGACCTGCGCTTCACGCTGGCCGACCGGCGCATCGGCGTGACCGGCAGCGTCACCGTTCCCGAAGCCCGCATCAGGCCCGCGGAGACCGCGGGTGCCGTGCTGGCTTCCGCCGACGAGCGGATCGTACGGCCGGATTTCGAGGAGGAGGAGGACGAGCGTTTCGAAATCGTCACCGACGTGCGCCTCGTGCTCGGGAAGCGCGTTGACCTCGATGCCTATGGGCTGAGCGGCCGCGTCAGCGGCAGCGTTCGAGCCCGCACCAGTCCACACGAAGCGGCAGTCGCGACCGGGGAGCTCGAGGTTCTCGACGGCGAGTACCAGGCCTACAGCCGCGAGCTCGACGTAGAGCGCGGACGCCTCCTGTTCACCGGCGGTCCCGCGACCGACCCGGGCGTCGACCTGCGCGCGTCCCGCAAGCTCGGCATCCACACCGTCGGCGTCATCGTGCGCGGCAGGCTGCGCCAGCCGCAGCTCACGCTGTTCTCGGAGCCGCCGCTGCCGCAGGCGCAGATCGCATCGCTGCTGATCGTCGGCCAGTCGCTGGACTCATTGCAGAGCGGCGATCGCGACGACCTGCAGAGCGAACAGGCAAGCCTCGCGAGCCAGGGCGGCGCCCTGCTCGCCGGGCAGCTCGGCCGCCACGTCGGCCTCGACGACGTCGGCATCGCGCAGAGCGGGGACGGCGCAGCACTGGTGCTCGGCAAGTTTCTCTCGCCGCGGCTCTACATCAGCTACGGCATCTCGCTCGTGGACGAGATCAACACGCTGAAACTGCGCTACACCATCGGCGACCGCTGGGTGATCTCGCTCGAAGCCGGCAGCGAGTCGGCGGCCGACATCGAGTACCGGATCGACCGCTGAGTGCTTGACGCAGTGTGCATATTTATGCAAAATTGCTGCACTATTATGCAGACACAGCCCCGCCATGGCGGCGCCGACGCGGTTTCACGCCGCGACGCGCTGCGCAGGATCATCAGCCGCGCGCCGGTCGGACGGCAGCAGGATCTCGTGCGCCTGCTCGGCAAGGCAGGCCACCATGCGACCCAGTCGAGCGTCAGCCGCGACCTGCGCGAACTCGGCGTCGCGAAGCGCGGCGACCGCTACGTCCTGCCCGACGACTCAGCGCCCGCGCTCGACGACTTCACGACGGTCTCGGCATTCGTCCGCGATATCCGCCCCGCCGGGCCGAACCTGACGGTCATCCGCACGACCGCGGGCGCCGCGCAGAGCGTTGCGATCGTGCTCGACCGCGCCGACTGGCCCGACGTGGTCGGTACGCTGTCGGGCGACGACACCATCTTCGTCGCGACGACGGGAACCGCCGCGCAGCGGCGGCTGCTCGCCCGCCTGCACGACAAGCTGCGAGCCTGACGATTGCCATGACCCACTCCACGCAGGGCGCCGGCGCGCCCATCCTGCTCGCTTTCTCCGGCGGCCTCGACACGTCGTTCTGCGTACCCTGGCTCAGCGAGACCTATGGTCGCCCGGTCGTCACGGTCACGGTGGACACCGGTGGCATCGACGATGGCGCGGCAAAGCAGCTGGAGGAGCGTGCGCTGGCGCTCGGCGCGACGGCCCATCACCTGCTCGATGCACGCCAGGAGTATTTCACGCGCGTGCTGAAGTGGCTGCTGATCGGCAATATCCGGCGCGGCCAGCTCTATCCGCTCTGCGTCGGTGCCGAGCGCACGATCCAGGCTCAGTCAGTCGCCGCGATGGCGGGCAGGCTCGGCAGCCGCACGATCGCGCATGGCTGCACCGCCGCCGGCAACGATCAAGTGCGCTTCGAGGTGGCGCTGCGGACACTCGCGCCCGGGCTCGAGATCCTGGCGCCCGTGCGCGATCGCTCATTCAAGCGGCCGGAACAGCTCCGCTACCTCGAGGAGCGCGACCTGCCCGTGCCGCCGCATGGCGCCGCCTATTCGACCAATCGCGGGCTCTGGGGCGTGACCATCGGGGGCCGCGAAACCCTGACGTCCGGCGGCAGCATCCCGGAGGACGCCTGGGTGCTGTCGCCGAACGCATTCGACTCGCCGCGCGAGCCGCGCCGGATCCGCATCGGGTTCACTCAGGGTGTGCCGGCGTCGCTCGACGGCGAGACGATGGCGCCGGTTGCGCTGATCGAGCGTCTCGAGGCCGCCGCTGCGTCGTACGGCATCGGCCGCGGCATTCATCTCGGGGACACGATCATCGGCACGAAGGGCCGGGTCGCCTTCGAGGCGCCGGCAGCAGCCGTGCTGATCGAGGCGCACCGCGAACTCGAGAAGCTCGTTCTGAGCGCCCGCCAGCAGCGCATCAAGGAGCTCGTGGCCGCTGCCTACGGCGACCTGGTGCACGAGGGCCAGAATCTCGACCCGGTCTGCCGCGACATAGAGGCCCTCTTCGCCTCCTCCCAGTCGCGCGTGACCGGCACGGTCACCGTGCTGCTGCGCCCGGGCGTCGCATTTGTCGAAGGCGTGGAATCACCGCACTCGCTGATGAGCGCGAGCAAGGGTGTCTACGGCGAGGCGGCCGGTGAATGGACCGCGGAAGATGCGCGCGGCTTCTCGAAAATGCTTTCATTGCCCGGCGTGTTCTGGACACGCGCCGCCGCAGAGGACCGCAACCCATGATGAAATCGATCATCGTCGACAAGATCGCATCGGTCACGCAGGCCTGCGGCCTGTCGCACGAAGTGCGCATCTCGACCGACATACCCTGCGAGGAAGGTGTCGTCATTGCCGTCGAGATCCTGACGGACAAGGCACAGTACAACACGCTCGAACTGACCAGCGGCCGCATGGCCAAGGTGGCGCGGGGCAACGTCGTGGTCGGCGCGCTCGGCCACCGCAAGGCGCTGTTCGGGTACTCGGGTCACCTGCCGGAGAAGCTCGCGGCCGGCGACGTGATCCAGATGCTGAATATCGGCGGCGTGCTCGGCGTGGTCGATTCAGCGAATCCCGAGAAGGGCCGGCCTTTCGATTGCCGCGTGCTCGGCGTGGTGCTCGACTTTCCGTATCTGGGCGAGCGCATCGGCGTGCCGGCGCGGGTCGGCATGCGCCGCTTCGATCATGCTGCAGCACTTGACACCGCCGGCGTACCGGTCGTCGCGCTTGCCGGCTCCTGCATGGAAGCCGGCAAGACGGCGGCGGCCTGCGCGATGATCTCGCGCATGCGGCATCGTGGCCTCACGGTCGACGCGTTCAAGGCAACCGGCGTTTCGCTGCGCCGCGACATCCTTGCGTTCGAGGACAGCGGCGCGCGCCGTACCGCGATCTTCACCGACTTCGGCGTGGTCACGACGACGGCGAAGAACGGCCCGGCGCTGACCCGCACGATGCTGACGGAGATGGCGACAGGGAAACCCGACGTCATCGTGTTCGAGCTGGGCGACGGCATCCTCGGCGCCTACGGTGTCGAGGCGATTCTCGATGCGCCGGACATCCGCAAGGCGCTGACCTCCGTGGTGCTGTCCGCGAACGATCCGGTCGCCGCCTGGGGCGGCGTCAAGCTGCTGCGCGAGCGCTTCGAGATCGAGCCCGCGGTCGTCACAGGCCCCGCCACCGACAACTCGGTTGGCGTCGACATCATCCGCGAGCAGCTCGGCGTTCCCGCATTCAACGCGATGACCAATGGCGCGGCGCTCGGCGACTGCGTGATCGCGGCGGCTGGGCTCGAAGCCGTCGCCCATGCGCGCGAGCTGGCGGAATGAGCGCGCCAGTTCCGGCCTTTATCCTCGGGGGCACCGGTTACGTAGCGGGCGAGCTGCTGCGCCTCGTGCTGGCCCACCCGCGACTCGAACTCGCCGCGATCGCTTCGGACAGCCAGCCGGGCGAGCCGGTGGCAAAGGCATTCCCGCATCTCGCGGCTGCCTGCGGCGACCTGGCCTATGTCTCCATCGCGGACGCCACGGACCGCATTGCGAAGCTCCCCCACTCCGCGGTGCTCGCCGCCGCGCCGCACGGCGTATCACACAAGTTGATCGACGGCATCCTGGCGCGCGCGGAAGCCGCGGGCGCGAAACCGACAGTCGTCGACATTTCCGCCGACTACCGATTCGCCGATCT
>JALYJS010000324.1 GCA_030799345.1 Pseudomonadota bacterium
CGCCAGGGCACCGGGGCCGACCCGCAGTTCGTCGCCGCGACACGCGAGGGATTCCCGGTGCTGGATGGCGTGGCCTCATTCCTGCGCGGCGTGCGTGCGCTGTTCGATTACCGCGATCACCAGGCACGCGCCCGGGGTGCTTCGCCAATCGCGCCCGCGGCAGCGGTCAATTCCTGGCGCCGGCGACTGCAGGACGGGCAGCCCCTCGATGAACACGGAGCCCTCGGCATGCTCGCGGATTTCGGCCTGCCCGCGAATACCGGGCACATCGTCGAATCAGAGGCGGCTGCGCTTGTCGCGGCACATGAACTCGGTTATCCGGTCGCGCTCAAGACCGCGGTACCCGGCATCGACCATAAATCGGATCGCGACGGCGTGCGGCTCGGCCTCGCCGCCGACGCATTGCTCGCCACGGCCTGGCGCGACCTCGCCTCTCAGATCGGACCGCGGGCACTCGTGTCGCCGATGGTCACGGGCACCGGCGTCGAGCTGCTGCTCGGCATGATTCATGATCCGCAGTTCGGGCCGGTCGTGGTGATCGGCGCCGGCGGCGTGCACGTCGAGGCGCTGGCCGACGCGGTCTACGCGCTGCCGCCATTCGATGCGGCCGAAGCGCGGCGGCTGGTCGCGCGACTGCGGATAGCGCCCCTGCTCGCGAGCCGCCGGCATCGGAGGCCCCTCGCCGTGGATGCATTCTGCGAGGCCGTGGCCCGGTTTTCCGCGCTGGCCGCGGAGCTCGGCGAACTGTTCGCCGAGATCGACCTCAATCCGGTTATCGTTCACGCGGACGGGTGCACGATTGTCGATGCACTCTTTGTTCTACAAGCGAGGCAAGCGTCATGAGTCTCCAGACCGTCGCCAAATTCGACCGCCGCCGCTGGCAGGCAGCCGCGACCAAAGCCCAGAAGCGCATCGAGACCCGTCTCTTCATTGACGGCAAGTTCACCGATGCGGCGAAGAAAAGCCGCTTCGAAACCGTCAATCCTGCGACCGGCGAGACGATCGCGGAGATGTCCGCCGGATCGGCCGCGGACATCGACCGCGCGGTCGCGGCCGCGCGGCGCGCATTCAAGTCGGGAAGCTGGTCGAAAATGGCGCCGCGTGCGCGCATGGAAGTGCTCTACCGATTCGCCGCGCTCATCGACGAGCACGCCGAAGAGCTTTCGGTGCTCGAGACCCTCGACATGGGCAAGCCGATCACCGATGTCATTTCGATCGACCTGCCCGCGGTCGTGGACACGATCAAGTTCATGGCCGAGTGCATCGACAAGGTGGACGGCAGCGTGACGAATACCGAGGCCGGCGTCCTGCATATGGTGCTGCGAGAGCCGTTCGGGGTTGTCGCGGCGATCTCGCCGTGGAATTACCCGTTGCTGATGGCGGCGTGGAAGATCGCACCGGCGCTCGCCGCCGGCAACACCGTCGTGCTGAAACCGGCCGAGCAGGCGCCAATGAGCTGCCTGCGCCTCGCGGAATTGTTCGTCGAGGCCGGCGGCCCGGCCGGCGTGCTGAATGTCGTCAACGGACTCGGCGAGGTCGCCGGCAAGGCGCTGGCATTGCACAACGACGTCAACAAGATCACCTTCACCGGCTCTACCGACGTCGGCAAGCTGATCCTCCAGTACGCCGGCCAGTCGAACATGAAGCACGTGTCGCTGGAATGCGGCGGCAAGTCGCCACAGGTATTCATGGCGGACGTGGATGACCTCGATCGCGCGGTAACCGCCGCCTATCGCGGCATTTATACGAACATGGGCGAGGTCTGCAACGCAGGTTCGCGTCTGCTCGTAGACAAGAAGATCCACGATCGTTTCGTCGAGCGCTTCATCGAGCTCGGCAAGGATGCCTTCGAGCCGGGCGATCCACTCGACCCCAAGACCAACATGGGCCCGCTGGTCACGCGCGCGGACCAGAAGCGCGTGCTCGGCATGATCGACCAGGGCCGCAAGGAAGGCGCGAAGCTCCGCTTCGGCGGCGGCGCTCCGAAGGATCTCGGCGACGGCGCCTATGTCTGCCCGACGCTGTTCACCGGCGTGAAGAACGACATGAGCATCGCGCGCCAGGAAATCTTCGGGCCAGTCGCTTCCGTGATTCCGTTCAACGGCGTGGACGAAGCGATCAAGATCGCGAACGACACCATCTACGGCCTCGCCGCCGGTGTCTGGACCAGCGACCTCGACAAGGCCTTCCGGCTCGTCAAGGGTATCGAGGCCGGCATCATCTGGGTCAACTCGTTCGACGAGGGCGACATGACTCAGCCGTTTGGCGGCTACAAGCAGTCCGGCAATGCGAGGGACAAGTGCCTCGACAGCTACAAGGCGTATACGCAGACGAAGTCGGCGTGGTTCCGGCTGTCATCATGATCCTGTCGGAACATAAAGACGGCCTCGCGGTGCTGACGCTCAACCGGCCGGACAAGCTGAATGCGATCAACCGGCCGATGATCGAGGCGCTCGATGCCGCGCTCGACGCGGCGGAAGTCGACGATGCCGTGCGCGCCATCGTGGTGACCGGCGCCGGGCGTGCATTCTCGGCAGGTTTCGATCTCGACATGGGCGTTGGCGAGGGCCGGCCGGATCCCGCCGAAGTCCGCCGCGCACTCGAGAACGACTTCCGCATCATCATGCGGTTCTGGGATAGCCCGAAAGTGACGATCGCGGCCGCACACGGCTATTGTCTCGGGAGCGCCATGGAGCTCGCCTGCGCCTGCGACCTGACGCTGGCCGCCGATGACTGCCGCTTCGGCATGCCGGAGGTCAGGTTCGGCAGCGGAATCGTCACGATGCTGCTGCCCTGGCTTGCAGGCCCGAAGCAGGCGCGTTATCTGCTGCTCTCCGGCGACGACCGCGTGAGCGCCGAGGACGTGCGCGCCATGGGTCTCGTCAATCGCGTGGTGCCGGCGGACAAGCTACTGGATGAGGCGCTGGCGCTCGGCAAGCGCATCGCGTCGAACGACGCGCTTGCGGTCAGGCTCACCAAGCAGGCCATCAACCGCAGCCTGGATATCGCCGGACTGCGCGAAGCGCTCGCCCAGGCACTCGAGACGGACGTGACGATCGAGACCTCGGAATCCGCCGAGTCGCGTGAGTTCAATGAAATCCTCAGGAAGGACGGCGCGAAAGCCGCCATCGCCTGGCGCAGTGCCCGGGCCGCAGGAACAACATCGGGGAAGGGATCATGAGCAAGCAGAAGAAACGCGCGCCGGACGAGCTGCAGAATTTCCTGGAACGGCATCCGGATACGCAGCTCCTCGAACTGTTGCAGCCGGACATGCTGGGCATCCTGCGCGGCAAGCGCGTGGTGCGCGACGAGTTTGCCAAACCATTCGGCGCGGGTCTCAATTTCTGCGGCGCAACGGTGCTGCTCGATGCCAAGGGCGCGACTTTCGATCGCATCACCAACGGCGGGCGCGATGGCGATCCGGATGCGATCTCGACGGCAGTGCCCGGTTCGCTCGCCCCCGTGCCCTGGGCTGAGGTGCCGACTGCACAGCTGCTGCTGTCGATGGCGACCGCCGATGGCGAGCCGTTTTTTGCCGACCCGCGCCAGGTGCTGCGTCATGCGGCGCGACCGCTGCAGAAGATGGGTCTCACCGCAGTCGCCGCGACGGAACTTGAGTTCTACCTGCTGGAGTCGGACGGCGACCGGCCCGCGCCGAGGGTCGGGCGCATTCCGGGCACGCGGCTGCCGCAGAGCGGCCCGCAATACGGCGCCATGGAGGATGTCGAGGATGTCGATCCCTTCCTGGCAGAGCTCTATGCCGTCTGCGAGGCGCAGAACATACCGGTGGGTGCGACGCTCAAGGAATTCTCGCCGGGCCAGTTCGAGATCAACCTCCATCACGTCGCGAGTGTCGAACTCGCGGCCGACCATGCCGTGCTGCTGAAGCGCGCGGTCAAGGCGGTGGCGAGAAAGCACGGCCTCGGCGCGAGCTTCATGGCGAAGCCGTTCGCGGACTGCGCCGGCTGCAGCCTGCACGTGCACGTGAGCCTGATGGATGAATCGGGGCGGAACGTGTTCGCCAGCAAGGATCCCGCGCAGCCGGTCTCCAACACGCTCCGCCATGCCATCGGCGGTCTCTCGGCGACGATGGCGGAATCCATGGCGATCTTCGCGCCGACCGCCAACTCGTACCGACGCTACCGGCCGGGACTGTTCGTGCCGCTGGCGCCGAACTGGGGGCGCAATCACCGGGGCGTTTCGCTGCGGGTACCCTTGTCCGCGCTCGAAGACACGCGCGTCGAGCATCGTACCGGGGGCGCCGATGGCAATCCGTACCTCGTGCTGGCCGCGATCCTGGCCGGCATCCACCACGGCATCACGCACAAGCTCGATCCCGGCCCGATGGTGCAGCCAGGCACCGTGATCGACGAGAAGATTGCGCTGCCCCTGCGCTGGGAAGCGGCGCTCGACGCCTACGACCGCGGCAAGATCCTGCCGAAGTACCTGGGCGAGCGGTATCACAAGCTCTTTGGAACCTGCCGTCGCGAGGAATGCGACCGGTTTCACTCGGAGATCAGCGACCGGGATTACGAGTGGTACATGCGCGCGGTTTAAGGAATATGCGTTTCCGCAGAAACGCTTTTCACGCGCTCGCCGTGACGCAGCAGCCAGTCAACCGCCAGATCAACGTCGAGCTCCTCCCCAGTCCAGCTGGAGATGGCGGTCTGTGGCGTGATCTGAATCTGCTGATCTGACATCAAGTCTTGCCAGCGCGCGGCGAGTGGCTGCGGACTGTCGAAAATCTGGCCGTTCGGCCGCGTGAACCGGAACGCACCGTCGTCAAGGCTGGCGACCACCACTCTCCCCTCATGTACCTGCCGGTGATGGAACCGGCAGAGCGTCACGAGATTCGACAGTTTCGTTTCGCCGCCATGGGCCCAATGTTTGACGTGATGCCCGTCTACGTAACGAGTGAAGCTACAGCCGGGAATCGGCAGCCGCGATCGCGTGAATTGAGCGCCCTTCGGATCGCCGGCGGGATGGTCCGGGTCTTGCGTCCGACGTTCAGCGGCTCGCCTTTCTCGTTTTCGACGATTGAGATGAGGCTCGCATCGCAGGCGAGCCTTCGGGCGGTTTCGGCCGCGAGGCCCGGCC
>JALYJS010000385.1 GCA_030799345.1 Pseudomonadota bacterium
CCCCTTGCCTGGGCCAGCCGGGCGGGTAGCGAGCGAGCGAATTGCTCCGATTCTTCTGAGCGAGCGAGCTACCCCGACTGGCTGCCCAAGGCAAGGGGGGCGTCCCCTTTGAAGAAGGGGATGCGACCCCTTTTAGCCCGCCAGCAGCGCGAGCAACTCTTCCTGCGCGGCGTTGCGCTTGCCGCGGTTCGGTTTCTGTCGCCGGTAGCGGCCATCCGCGCTCATGACCCACGCCTGGCAGTTGTCCTCGAGATAGGGCTTGAGCCCCTCGCGGATCACCCGGCGCTTCTGGCGCGGGTCCAGCACCGGAAAGCAAATCTCGATGCGTCGGAAGAAGTTGCGGTCCATCCAGTCCGCGCTCGAGAGCCAGACGTCATCGGCACCGTCGTTCTTGAACCAGAACACGCGCGTATGTTCGAGAAAGCGGCCAATGATCGAGCGCACGCGAATGTTCTCCGAAACCCCCGGCACGCCCGGTTTCAGCGCGCACATCGCGCGCACGATGAGCTCGATGCGCACTCCGGCCTGGGACGCGGCGCAGAGCTCGTCGATGATCGCGGGCTCGAGCAGCGCGTTCATCTTGGCGACGATGCGCGCCGGCCGGCCCTCGCGCGCGATGCGCGCTTCGTTACGGATCGCCTCGACCAGCCGCTTGTGCAGCGTGAACGGCGCCTGCAGCACATGCTTCAGCCGGCTCGCACGGCCAAGGCCGGTGAGCTGCTTGAACACCTCATTGACGTCGCTGCAGATCTCTTCGTTCGCGGTCAGTAAACCGAAATCCGTGTACTGGCGCGCCGTCGCCGAGTGATAGTTGCCGGTGCCGAGGTGCACGTAGCGGCGGAGCACCGGGCCTTCCGGCCCCGGTTCGCGGCGGACGATGAGCGCCATCTTCGCGTGCGTTTTCAGCCCGACGACGCCGTAGACGACATGCGCGCCGACTTCCTCCAGCCGCGCGGCCCATCGCAGGTTCGCCTCCTCGTCGAAACGCGCGAGCAGCTCGACGACCACCGTGACTTCCTTGCCGGCACGGGCCGCGTCGATCAGCACTTGTATCAGCTCGGACTCCGCGTCGGTGCGGTACACCGTCTGCTTGATCGCAACCACCCGCGGGTCGGTCACGCTCGCGCGGATGAAATCGAGCACGGGCCTGAAGGACTGGAACGGATGGTGCAGCAGCACGTCCTGGCGGGCGATGGTCTCGAACAGATCGTCATCACCCATCTCGAGCGCTGCCGGAACGGACGGCGTGAACGGCGGGTACTTGAGATCCGGCCGGTCGATGTGGGACAGCACTTCTCGCAGCCGGTACAGGTTCACCGGCCCGTCCACGTGATAGAGATCCTGCTCGTCCAGCGCAAACTGCTGCATCAGGTACTCGATCATCGCCGGCGTGCATTCTTCGACGACTTCCAGGCGCACCGCGTCGCCGAAATGGCGGTGCAGCAATTCGCCCTGCAGCGCAATACGCAGGTTCTTGATTTCCTCTTCGTCGACGAACAGGTCGGAATTGCGCGTCACCCGGAACTGGTAGCAGCCCTTCACCGTCATGCCGGCGAACAGCTCCGCGACATGCGCGTGCAGCACGGAAGTCAGCAGCACGAATGAATGGTCGCCCTCCGCGATCGCGGGCGGCAGCCGGATTGCGCGCGGCAGCACACGCGGCGCCGTCACGATCGCGACCCGTGAGCCGCGGCCGAAGGCATCGCGGCCCTCGAGTTCGACGATGAAGTTGAGGCTCTTGTTGAAAACCCGCGGGAACGGGTGCGCGGGATCGAGCCCGATCGGTGTCAGCACCGGCAGCACGTCGCGCACGAAATAATCGTGCACCCAGGCACGTTGCGCGTCCGTCCAGGTGCCGCGGCGCAGGAAGCGGATGCCGGTCTGCGCCAGCGCCGGCAGCAGGACATCGTTCAAGAGGGCGTACTGGCTCGCGCTCAGTTCGCGCGCCTCCTTCGTGACTACCGCGAGTGTCTCCCGAGGCGTCATGCCGTCGCGCCCGGCATCGGTGATGCCCAGCCGGACCTGCTCCCTGAGGCCGGCGACGCGGATCTCGAAGAACTCATCGAGGTTCGACGAAACGATCGTCAGGAAGCGCAGGCGCTCCAGCAGCGGTACCGAGGCGTCCGCTGCCTGCGCGAGCACGCGGCGATTGAATGCGAGCATGCCGAGCTCGCGGTTGAGCAGCGGCATGGGGGTCGCGGAATTCGTGGTCATGCGGCTCATCAGCTTCCCGCGCGAAAGTTACAGGGCCATGACAATCCGGGTTTACGCCTGCGCCGGGCGAGTGCTACCGTGCCGGGCACATGGCCCGCCACGAAATCCTCGCCGCGGTAGACCTCGGCTCCAACAGTTTTCATCTCCTGGTCGGCCGTATCGTCGACGGCCAGATCTACCCCCTCGACAGCCTGCGCGAGCAGGTCCAGCTTGGCGCCGGGCTGACGCAGGACAAGCGCCTCGACCGCGCGAGCCAGTCGCGCGCGCTCGAGACCCTGGCCCGCTTTCGCGAGCGCCTGCGCGGACTGCCGCGCGACGCGGTGCGGGCCGTCGGCACCAACGCGCTGCGCGTTGCAAAGAACTCTACGCAGTTCCTGCGCGAGGCGCGCGAAACGCTCGGCTTTCCGATCGAGATCATCGCAGGCCGCGAGGAAGCGCGCCTCATCTACCTCGGTGTGGCGCATGCGCTTCCCCCTGCGGAGAACCGCCGCCTGGTCGTCGACGTCGGCGGCGGCTCGACCGAACTGATCGTCGGCCAGGGCCTGCGGCCGCGCCTGATGGAAAGCCTGTATATGGGCTGTGTCAGCCTGAGCCTGCGCCATTTCCCTGAAGGGCGCATCGACAAGTCTGCGCTGAAAGCCGCAGTGCTGGAAGCGAGACAGGAAGTGGCCGCGATCGCGCGCGGTTACCGGCGCTATGGCTGGCAGGAGGCCGTGGGTTCGTCCGGCACGGCGCGCAGCATCGAGAGCATCCTGATCGCCAACGAGTATGTCGCAAACGGCATCACGCGCGAGGCGCTCGAACGGATGCGGGAGCTTCTGCTTAAAGCGGAACGTGCGGATCCGGACCGCATTTCCGGCCTGAAACCGGGGCGGGCCGCGGTGCTGCCCGGCGGGTTCGCGGTGCTGTATGCGGTATTCGAGGAACTCGGCATCGAGCAGATGACGGTGTCGGAGGCGGCGCTTAGGCACGGCGTGCTCTACGACCTGCTGGGGCGCGTCGAGCACCGCGACATGCGCGAGGCGACGGTCGTGCAGTTCATGCGCCGCTATCAGGTCGATGCGACGCAGGCGGCACGCGTTCGCGACCTGGCGCTGCGCATTTTCGACCAGCTCGTCGAGCCCGACGAAGCGACCCGCAATGCGGACCGCCTGCTGCTCGACTGGGCCGCGCGGCTTTCCGAGGTCGGGCTGTCGATCGCCCACGCCCAGTATCACAAGCATTCGGCCTACGTGCTGTCGAACGCCGACATGCCCGGCTTCTCACGCGTTGAGCAGCAACGGCTCGCGCGCGTGGTGCTCGCACACCGCGGCAAGCTGGAAAAGCTCCGGAATGACGGCATCGAGAACGGCGAGTGGTGTCTGGTATTCGCGCTCCGGCTGGCCTCTACGCTGCTGCGCCGGCGCACGCAGGTGCGCCTGCCCGCGTTCAAGACAACCGCCGGCGATTCGCGATTCTCGCTCGAACTGCCACGCGCCTGGCTGGCGCGCAATGCGCTGACGGCCGCGGCGCTCGAGTCCGAAGCGCGTCAGTGGGAGACGGTCGGCCGGCACTTCTCGGTCCGCCGGATGTCCTGATCTCATGGATCTTCTGCTCTGGCGTCATGCGGATGCGGCCGACGGATCGCCCGATCTGGCGCGGCCGCTGACCAAGCGGGGGCACGGTCAGGCGCGGGCGATGGCCGAATGGCTGCACAAACGCCTGCCGGCGGGCCTGCGCGTGCTTTCTTCGCCCGCGCGGCGCACTCTGGAGACCGCGGCGGCGCTCGGCCTGCCGGTCGAAGTGCTGGATGAACTGGCGCCCGATGCGGCGCCATCGGCCCTGATCGCGGCGGCCGGCTGGCCCAATGCGCCGCATGCCGTGCTGATCGTCGGCCATCAGCCGACACTGGGCGAAACGGCGGCCGCGCTGCTCGGCGCGAAGGGGCGCGAGGTGCCGGTACGCAAGGGCGCCGTGCTCTGGATCCGCAGCGCGCGGCGCAGCGTGCGCGACGCGCCGCGACTCGTCGCCGTGATGGAACCCGACATGCTCTCCAAAGGCGCCTCTTAAAGGGGTCGCATCCCTTTAAGAGGCGATGCGGTTCCGGATATCGCGGAGCTTCGCCTTGACGCGCGCGGCATTGCCGGGGCCCATGCGAAACAGCAGCTTCCGCCCCGAAGACTCCGCCTCGAGCATGGGATCCGCGAACTCGTAGTACACGTTCGGCTGCTTCAGAACGATCGTCTCGGGCGCAGTGGGCGTCGCGATCAGGTGATCGAGGATCTCGATCACGCGATCGTTGAAGTAGCCGTCCGGATTGCCGAGGCTTTCGTACGCCGCCTGCAGCTGCGGATACATCCGGCGATAGAGCTCGACTGTCGTTTCCGCGTCGAGCGCATCGACCAGCTCGATCCATCGGGCATAGCGCTCATAGTTCGCCGCGCCGAGCACGATCTCCTCGTTGCTGCCGACGATCGCGAAGTCTCCGGCCGGCGGTTTCGCCGGGTTCATGCGCGTGGCAATCTTCGGCCGGGCGAGGTTGTCGACGGTCGCGACGACCTTGCGCACGAAATCCTCCGGCACGAACATCGCCTGGAATTTGTCCTCGCCAACGAGTTTTGCCGCCGCCTCTGGCGCTGACAGCTCAGGATCCGTGCCGGCCGGCGTCTCGATCGGGTGCTCGATGCCCGGTCCGGCCGCGGCGACCGGTGGGTCGGTGACGGCTTCCGGCGTATCGGCGCTTTTCTGGCGCTGCCACAGCCATAGGCCGACGGCAAGGGCAATCAGTATGAAACCGACGAGGATCCAGCGGCCCAGCCGCTCGTCAGGATCCCGGATTGGTTCGCGTTCTGGTGCGTACATGGGAGTTTCCCCGGTTGATACCCGCCCTTACGGCATCATTGTATAGGGACCTTGTATCCCGACAGGCGGTTCCCTTGATCCCGATGCCCCTGACGCCGGAGTTGTCGCGAGCCGATTGCGCGGACTACGCGATCGTGCTCGACGCTGCCGGCATTCCCTACGAACGGCGCACGACGGCAACCGGCGCCAGCCTCTGGGTGCAACCCGAGGATCATTCGCGCGCATTGCATGAAGTCCGCCAGTACCAGCGCGAGAACCGCCGCCCGGTGTCGCCGCCGGTCGCGTGGCCGAAACATCCGCATGCGCTCTACGGCGTGATCGGGTACGCAGCGGTCCTGGTGACCATCACGTTTGCGACGGTGGTACGCGCCGGGCAACAGAACTGGAAATCGGCCGGTGTGCTCGATGCCGGATTTCTCGAGCGCGGCGAATGGTGGCGCGTGCTCACCGCGCTGACGCTGCACGGCGACGTGGTGCATCTGCTGTCAAATCTCGTGTTTGGCGCGCTGTTCGGCTATCCGGCAGCGCGTCTGTTCGGGCCGGGCGTGGCATGGCTCCTGATCCTCGTCGGCGGCGCCCTCGCCTACGGCATCGATGCGCTGCTGCACCCGCCGACCCATCACCTGCTTGGCGCATCGACCGCTGTCTTTACTGCGCTCGGCCTCGTCGCCGCTTACGGCTGGCGGCGTCACCTCCAGGACTGGTCACCGTGGATGCGCCGAAGCGCACCGCTGATCGGCGGCATTGCACTCCTGGCATTCACCGGCACCGGCGGTGAGAACACCGACGTGCTCGCGCATTTCGTCGGCTTCGGTGTCGGCAGCGGCATCGGCGCGCTCTGCGCGAAGCTGCCGATGCCGGCGCCGGGACGCCACATGCTGCAATGGACCACCGGGCTCGCCGCCATTGCGTTGATCGCGATCGCCTGGGCCTTCGCTCTCGCCTGATGAACGCGCGATACTGAGGTCATGCTGCCCTGTTCCGAGGCCTGCGAACGCAACAAGGAGCCCATTCTTGCGGTGCTGCGCGAGGCCTTTGCCGGCTGCACGCACGTGCTCGAGATCGGCAGCGGCACCGGCCAGCACGCCGTGCATTTCGCGCTCGCGATGCAATGGCTCATCTGGCAGCCCACGGAAACCGCCGAGGCGATGCCCGGCCTGCGCAAGCGCATCTTCAACGAGGGGCCGTCGAATCTGCGCGCGCCGGTCCAGCTCGACGTCAACGAAACGCCGTGGGACGTGCGCCGGGTGGACGGCCTATTCACCGCCAACACGTTGCACATCATGCACTGGTTCCAGGTCGAGGCGTTGTTCGCGGGACTGCAGGCGGTAATGAAGCCGGAGACTGTGCTCGCGATCTACGGCCCGTTCCGGTACGGCGGGGAATACACGTCCGAAAGCAATGCGGAGTTCGACGCATTCCTGCGCGCGCGCGATCCGGGCAGCGGCATCCGCGATTTCGAGGCGGTCGATGCGCTGGCGCGGGCCGCCGGGTTCCGGCTGGTCGCCGATCACCACATGCCGGCGAACAACCAGACGCTGGTCTGGACCTCGGCGCCCGCGACCTGAGCCCCGCTTACAGCGCGGGCTTGACCACCATCAGCACCAGGCCGATCAGCGGCGTCAGCGTCGCGATCGTGCCGGTGATCTCCCAGCGCGTCGCGAGCCTATGGTACGCGCCGTAGTCGAACGATCCATTCGCGGCGCCTTCCTGCGCGAGCGCGCGCAGCCGCTTCTGCAGCGGCGCGACGAAGAACATGAACATCAGTCCGGAAATTCCGAACAGGATCAGCGTCCACAGGATCCAGCCGGTGCCGAGCAACGGCAGGCGGGCCTGCATCGCCGCGTACACGCCGCTGCCGATGATGACCAGAATACCCGGCATCGTGAACAGCCGGTCGCTACGGATCACGCCGTCGACCGTGTGCGCGAGCAGTCGTGGGTCGCGCGTGCGCGCGGCGTGCCGATGCCAGAACACGCCGGTGATGATGTTTCCAAGGAAGATCACCACGGCGAAGATGTGCAATGCCTTCATCCAGAGATACATGGCTTCAGCTCCTGCGGAAACTGCGCTGCCGGATGCCCGTGAGCCAGCGCAGGAATGCACGCGGCGCGAGGCGCTTGTAGCGCCACAGCCAGCGATAGCCCGCCGGCAGAACGATGTGGGTGGCGCCACCTGCGGCGCGCGTGACGATCTCGCGGGCGACGACGTCCGCAGCGAGATTCGACCGGTCCATCATTTTCTGCGCGAAGCCGCGCGCGTCCGCCGGCGCGCGCGCGTGCTCCATAAGCCGCGTGCGGAAGAATCCCGGCATCGCGGCGGCGACGTGCACGCCGTGCTCCGCCATTTCCTGGAACAGTGTTTCAGACAGCGCGACCACCGCTGCTTTCGACGCGTTGTAGGCGCTCATGCGGCTGCTGCAGGCGAAGCTCGCTGCGCTTGCGACATTGATGATCAGGCCGCCCTTGCCCGCAATCATGTGCGGCACCTCGGCGCGGCAGGAGTGCACGACGCCCATGACGTTGATCGCGAGGATCCACTCCCAGTCGGCGGTGGAGGTTTCGAGCAGGTCGCCTGCGACCGCGACACCCGCGGAGTTCATCGCGAGGTCGATGCCGCCATGGTGGTTGGCAAAGGCGTCGATCGCCGTCGTGACGGCCGTTCCGTCGGTCGTGTCGACGACATGTGTTTCGCATTCCGGGCTGCCTTTTGCACGCAGCGATACGGCAGCCTCGGCCAGACGGCCAGCATCGCGGTCGAGAAGCGCGAGCCGCCAGCCGCGCGCGGCAAGCAACTCGGCTGTTGCCAGGCCGAGGCCGCTCGCCCCGCCGGTGATGACGGCGCGCTTCTGCGGGAACCGTGCGTCAAGCGTTTCCAGGCTCATGGGTTGACGACCGGGGAGACTTTCTGCGAGATCCAGCCGAGCACGGCGCCGCTGCCGAGGTTGACGATCGCGGAGCCCAGGATGCTCCATATCCAGAATTCGTCCGGCAGGTTCAGCACGCGGCGGAAGCCGAGCGCATGGATGATGAAGAAGACGGTCGTTATGCCGCCGAACTTGAGGCCGCGTTTCCAGGCTGCGCCCGTCAGTGCGGGGCGGACCAGCCCATAGATGCCAGCGCCCAGCAGTGCGGCCAGGATTCCGGACGGAATCAGGACACGGAACATCAGGGAGGTATCGGGGGGATTTGCGTTGAGTTCGGGCCGCCAGAATGCGGCAGTCGTCCGGTAGGTTTCCGCGAGGATACCGGTATCCGGCGAATGGATGAACGGCGCGACGATCAGGCTCAGGACGAAACCGGCGACGAAATACACGCCGCCACCGATAAATACGACGCGCCAGTTCATGTGCGCATCATAGGGCCAAACAGGGGATGCATCCCTTTCTCGCGCCGACCGCCTGCCAGGCTGGCTCGCTCGCTCAGAAGAAAGGAAGGGGAAAAAGGGGAAGACCCCTTTTTCCGGAAATTCGCTCGCTCGCCACCCGTCCGGC
>JALYJS010000398.1 GCA_030799345.1 Pseudomonadota bacterium
CAATGATGACGGCGCTGAGACCCGAGCGCACCGAGTAGCGGCCGGTCTGCAACGCCGCGCGCGAGGGCGTGCAAGCCGGTTCCACCAGATACTGTGTCAGGCGCAAGCCTTCCGCGGCGAGTTGATCGATGCGCGGCGTCGGCATGCCGCGTACCTCGCCCGCGCCGTAGGCGCCGATGTCGCCGTAGCCGACGTTGTCGGCCAGCATGATCACGACGTTCGGCCGGTCCTGCGCATGGGCCAGGCTCGCAGCCGCAATGAGAATGAATGTGACCCAGACGCGATTCATGTTGCCCCCGATGACCTCGTTTGACCGACAGACCTGACGCAGCGGAATCCGAGATGGTTCGTGCCGGTCATGACGTCACCCTTGCCGCGCGTGCCGACCATATAGCGCGAGCAGTATTGATCGGTGCACAGGAAAGAGCCACCGCGATGGACGCGTTTCCGCACGCCGGGCTCTTCCGGATCGAATGCGTCGGTGGGTCCCGTCGGATTGCGGGTAACGGTACCGGCCTGCATGAGCCGGGCGTAGTAGTCCGGCCGATACCAGTCGCTCACCCATTCCCAGGCATTGCCCCCGACGTCGTAGAGCCCGTAGCCATTGGGTGGAAACTGCGCGACCGGCGCGATCCCGGCGTGCATATCCGCTGCCGTGTCGTGGTCCGGGAAATGCCCCTGGTGGATGTTGGCCATCCATTTCCCGTCCGGCATGAATTCGTCGCCCCACGGAAAGAGCTTGCCGGACAGGCCGCCGCGCGCCGCGAACTCCCATTCCGCCTCGGTCGGCAGGCGCTTGCCAGCCCACTTTGCATAGGCCTCGGCATCCTCGTAGGCAACGTGCAGCACCGGAAAACGCTCCTTGCCTTCGATCGAGCTGTCCGGCCCGAGCGGATGACGCCAGTTCGCGCCCTTGGCGTACGCCCACCACTGAAAGTGATTGTTCAGCGGCACCGCATAATCCGGCGGCGTGAAGACGACGGAACCGGCGACCAGGTTCTCAGGCGGCACGCCGGGATAGTCTTCTGCCCGTGGCACGCGTTCCGCCGCCGTGACGTAACCGGTTGCCGCGACGAACCGCGCGAACTGCTCGTTCGTCACCTCGGTCGCGTCCATCCAGAATCCGTCAACAGCGACACGATGCACGGGCCGCGAATCGGTGGTCGCCTGCATGCCGACCGTATCGGTCATCTCGAGCGGATCCCGGGCGCCCATCGAGAACTCGCCGCCGGGAATCCACACCATGCCTTCCGGCGCGGACCCGGCAGGTGCATCCCCGTTCTCCAGAGTCGGCAGGAAATCGCTCGGCACGGATGCCGCTTGGGGCGGCGCATCTTGATGCATCGAGTGATAGACCAGGACTCCGGCGACGACAGCGACGATCGCTGCGGCAAGCGCAATCCACCAGCTCTTCATCGAACCGCTTCTCCAGCCAGTCGTTCCTCCTATTTCACCAACTCGATGTCCGGCAGCTTCCACGTCCCGTCGAACAGGCCTGCCTCGGGAAAATAGAACCGGAACATCGGGTAGAAGCCTTTGCCTCGGAGCGTCTCGATCCAATTGGCCTCCAGCCCCTTAGGCGCGCTTCCGGCGGGCCCGAAGTACAGGTCAAGTGAGCCATCCGCATTGGTCTTGAGCCTGTCGAGGCTCGAGCGGGCCGAGTCGTTGCTCGGCGCCTGGATCATGGAGCGGGTTGCGGTGTCATAGAGCGTCAGCGACCAGAACTGCCGGGCCGGCGCTTTCGCCGGCACGTGCAGACGGTAAGCCTTCCCGCCATCGAGGCGATTACCGTCCTTGTCCTTGAATGCCTGTACGTAATTTCCGCCGGGGCCCGCCTTCATGAGGCCGAGAGCCGGCGTCGTATAGATCGCGCCGTATGTGTAGTGCAGCCGTTCATCGATCTGGCCATAGGTATCGGTCTGCTGGACGGGATTGACCTGGAACACCCAGTGCCAGTTCGAGCCCGGGAACGGTTCAACTCCCAGACCCTGCCCGACCTCGTGGAATCGGTCAGGTCCTTCAAACAACATCACGCGGCCCATCGCGTCGCCCATTCGCGCAGCCTCTTCGAGGATCTTGTGCTGCCGCGCATCGGGCTTGAACTCCTTGCCCTTCTCGATGCCCAGCGGCTTGAGCATCGCCATATAAAACAGGTCCCGTGGTTGAACGGGGTTGTTATTGATGTATCCCGAAAGACGTTCCCAGAACGCCATTCCCTGCGGCGGCGTCGTATCCGCGACCTGTCCCGACATTGTGACGAACTTGTTGGGCTTTGGATTGCTGCTCTCACTCAGCGGATAAACCTTGACCTTCCTGACGTTCGCAACGGCGGCATCCTTATCACCCTCTTGAACGATGCCGCGGATCATGACGTTATGGTTGTTGCTCGTTGCCTGGAGGACGTAGTGGCCGGCCTTGGGAGCATTGCCCTGGTGGCCAGGCGGCAGGAGAAGATATTTCCCGCCTTTTCCGCCATCCGGTCCGGGCACACCAACGTCGGTGATGGAACGCTGCCAGAAGTCGTCGATAATTCCGACGATCGCTCCGGACGGGATCTCGACGACGACCGGTCCCGACTTCCCGAGGTCAACGTTCGACAACGCATAGATCGTGGTGTCATTGGCCGTGAGCCAGAGCCCCTTGGGGTCAGCGTAATTGTCGGCGATGACGAAATCATTGAGATCGGCGCCGAGGTCGCGTTTGGTCCCGATACGAATGGACTCGAACGAAACCACCGGATAGGCCCACAAGTAGGCTTGCACGGCGCGCTGGTAGTCCATTTCGTCGAAAACTTTTCGCGTGGTTTCTTCAGTGGGAAAACCATTCTCGAAACTGAGCTTGCCGATGCGCGTGTCGGTCGTCTGCGTCTCTGCGCCAGTGGTCACGGTGACAACTACGAGCGCCAGTGCGGCCGCCGCCGTGATGAGCTGTCTCGGGTGGATTTTCATCATCGACTCCTGCTTCGACGCACCAACTGCACGTGGATCGTGACGTCAGAGCGGGTGATTGGCGAAAGAGAGCTCGGCGACCGGCTTACCGCCGATCAGGTGCTCCTGGATGATGCGCTCGATGTTCTCGGGCGTCGCATTGCGATACCAGGTGCCTTCGGGATAGACCAGCATGATCGGCCCCTCACGGCAGATGCGCAGGCAGTCCGCGCGCGTGCGCAGCACCCCGCCCTGCGCGTCCCCGAGGCCGACTTCGCGCAGTCGGCGCTTCAGGTAATTCCACGACGCCTCACTGTCCGCACGCGGCGCGCAATCGCCATGCGTGCAGAAGAAGACATGCCGGCGCGCGCCGCCGAGCCCGATCTTTGCGACAGCTGCCCCGAGCGTGACGGACTGCGGGTTCTCGCCCGGTCCGCTCAAAGTGCTGCCTCGTCCGTTTCGCTGGTGCGGATGCGCACGACCCGCTCGATCGTCGTAACGAAGATCTTGCCGTCGCCGACCTTGCCGGTCCGGGCGGCGCCGATGATCGCTTCCGTCACCTGGTCCACCAGGTCGTCGCGGATCGCGACCTCGATGCGGGTCTTCGGCACGAAGTCCACGACGTACTCCGCGCCGCGGTAGAGCTCAGTGTGGCCGCGCTGGCGGCCGAAGCCCTTGACCTCGGTCACCGTCATCCCGGAGATGCCGATATCCGACAGCGCGGCGCGCACGTCGTCGAGTTTGAAGGGCTTGATGATGGCGGTGACGAGCTTCATCGGCGGCTCCTGCGGGTAAATCGGTTATCCGCGCTCAGATGCAGATTCTATCGCCATCCCGGTGCCGGTTGTGGTTCCGCGCTTATTACGCCGTTCATTGCAGAAAACGGCCGGGCCGCCTTCGGTAAGCAGCGATAGCGTGTCATCAACCGGCAGGACGCCGGATCCGCACCGGAGATGTCGCAATGGAACTGCAATTCGCCTGGCGCTCACTTTTCGTACTCTTCGCCAGCCTTGCAACTGCCGTACCGCCGGCTTATTCGGCCGTCGGCCGGACACCGGGCACGGCGTCGGTATCGGCTGAAGGCGAAGCGGCCTATTCGATCCCGATCGTCGTGCCGCCAGGAACCAATGGCATGACTCCGAGCCTATCGCTGGATTATCGACATCGCACCCAGACCGGGCTGCTCGGCGTCGGCTGGAGCATCAGCGGACTGTCCCAGATTGCGCGCTGTCCGCGGACCATCGCCCAGGATGGCATCCTGTCTCCGGTAACGCAGACTGCCGCCGACCGGTTCTGCCTCGACGGACAGCGCCTGGTTGTCACGAATGGCGTCATGTACGGATCATCGGCCGCGGAGTATCGCACCGAGATCGAATCGTTTGCGCGCATCCGCTCCTATGCGGGACCGGGCGTGGGGCCCCAGTACTTCACCGTCGAGTCGCCTGATGGCCGGATCTTCGAGTACGGCGCAACGCCCGACTCCCGCATCGACGGCAGCTCAGCCGCCGCGCATCCGGTAGCACCGCCCCTCGTCTGGGCGCTGAA
>JALYJS010000330.1 GCA_030799345.1 Pseudomonadota bacterium
CCCGGTCCGGATCCTCGGAGGGGCGCATGTCACCGGCGTCGAGTTCGAGTACACGCATGACGGAGCGGCGGGGAGCCTCGAGGGCAGGGGCGAGTTCTTCACGCTGCCTGCGGATGTCGTCTTCAAGGCCATCGGCCAGGAGCTGAACGCGGGCGCCCTGGAAGGGGCCGTGCCGCCGATGCGCATGGAAGCGGGACGTATTGCGGTGGATGCCGAGCGGCGAACATCGCTCGAGAACGTGTGGGCCGGCGGCGATTGCGTCGCGGGCGGCGCGGACCTTACCGTCGTCGCCGTGCAGGACGGCAAGATCGCGGCACATGCGATCGATCGCTACCTGAGGAGCGGCGCATGAAGGGCGTCGATCTGGGCTCCGAATTCCTCGGCATCCGGTCGCCGAATCCGTTCTGGCTTGCTTCCGCTCCGCCGACCGACAAGGCCTATAACGTCAACCGTGCCTTCGAGGCCGGGTGGGGCGGCGTGGTCTGGAAGACGCTCGGCGAGGATCCGCCGATCGTGAACGTCAGCGGGCCGCGCTACGGCGCGTTCCATTCGAACGACCGCCGCGTGATCGGTTTCAACAACGTCGAGCTGATCACCGACCGCCCCCTCGAGATCAATCTGCGGGAGATTCGCGAGATCAAGCGCGATTGGCCGGACCGCGCGCTGGTCGTCTCGGTGATGCTGCCGATGAACCGCGAGGTGTGGGCGAAGTACGTGCCGATGATCGAGGATACGGGCGCCGATGCGCTCGAGCTCAACTTCGGCTGCCCGCATGGCATGTCCGAGCGCGGCATGGGTTCCGCCGTCGGCCAGGTGCCGGAGTACATCCAGCAGGCGACGGAGTGGTGCAAGGCGGCTGCCCGCATTCCCGTCATCGTCAAGCTGACGCCGAACGTCACGAACATCCTGGGACCGGCGAAAGCCGCGAAGGACGGCGGCGCCGACGCCGTATCGCTGATCAATACGCTGAATTCGATCATGCGCGTCGACTACGACACCTTGACGATGTACCCGGCGACCGACGGCATGGGATCCCACGGCGGTTACTGCGGCCCGGCGGTAAAGCCGATCGCGCTGCACATGGTCGCGGAGATCGCGCGCAATACCGCGACCTGCGGCCTGCCGATCTCGGGCATCGGCGGCGTGACCGACTGGCGCGATGCCGTCGATTTCCTGGCGCTCGGCGCGAGCAACGTGCAGGTCTGCACGGCGGCGATGGTCTACGGCTTCAAGATCATCGACGACCTCACGAGCGGTCTCTCGCGCTTCCTGCGCGACAAGGGCATGTCTTCGGTCGCGGACCTCGTCGGCCGTGCCGTGCCATCGGTGACGGACTGGCAATACCTGAATCTCAACTACGTCGTGAAGGCGCGCATCAACCAGGATCTCTGCATCCAGTGCGGCCGCTGCCATATCGTCTGCGAGGATGCATCCCACCAGGCGATCACCCACACGGTTAACGGCCAGCGGCGCTTCGAGGTCATCGACGCGGAATGCGTGGGCTGCAATCTCTGCGTCAGCGTTTGTCCGGTGGCCGACTGCATCACGTTGGAGCGGTTGACGTCGGGAATCGACACGCGGACCGGGCGTCCGGTTGACGACAGGAAATCGGACTGGACCACGCACCCCAACAACCCGATGCGACGGATTCCGGAATGACCGCGGATTACGCCGCGATGCTCGCGGTCGCGATCGAGGAAGCGCGCACCGGGCTCGCCGAAGGCGGCATCCCGATCGGCGCGGCGCTGTTCGATGCCGGCGGTGCGTTGATCGGGCGCGGCCGCAACCGGCGCGTGCAGCAGGGCGATCCGTCAGTCCACGGCGAAACCGACGCCTTCCGCAATTCGGGCCGGCAACGCGACTATCGCGACAAGATCATGGTGACGACGCTCGCGCCCTGCTGGTACTGCAGCGGCCTCGTGCGCCAGTTCAACATCGGGACCGTCGTGATCGGCGAGTCGGTCAATTTCAGCGGCGGAGTCGAATGGCTGCGTGAGCACGGCGTCAAGGTCGTGGACCTGCAGTCGGCCGAGTGCATCGGCATGCTCGCCGACTACATCCGGGCGAATCCTGCAGTCTGGAACGAGGACATCGGCGAGGTGTGATCCCCGCCGATGCCCTTCAGCTTACGGACAGGGCGTCGCCACACCCTCGTCGCCGTCGGTGGTCGAGACCACACCGGTCAATGGCGTGCTGGTTGCGACGCCGAAGACACATTGTGCCGAGCTGCCGGAAAGCTTCGGGCCCGCCATGCCCGGCGAACCCGTGTAGCCCCAGGAGTTGACCGAGATGATCGGTCCATTGCCGTTGCTCAGCGGCTGCACCCACGGGCCGCCCGAGGAGCCGCCAGACAGACCGCAACTCGGCAGCCACCAGTTCACGGCTTCCTCGGTCGTCATGTCCTCCGCGCAATACATGAAGTCCGGATCTTCGCTGTACGAATAACCGAGCGCATGCGTGAAGCCATTCAGCGCCGGTGCCGAGAACTGCATGGCCAGCGTGCCGGCCGCCACTTCGAGCGCTTCGTTCGCCGAGGTGCCAGTGTGCGCGCCGCTATTGCTGACGACGTACCAGGCGTAATCCCAGGCAACGTTGTTCGGGAAGGTCCGTGTGGACCAGTCCGTATCCACGACGCCGAAGCTTGGTGACCAGCAGCCGAGCGGATCGTTATTGCAGTTGAGATCCGTGCCTGCCCCCGTTGTGCCGGCCTGATTGGGTATGAACAGGACATTGCGCGCGAACGCCTTATTGGCGTCGTCATAGACGCAATGCGCGGCCGTCAGGATGACCGAGCGGCCGCTCGCGCCATCGGTTACCGCCGTGCCGGAACAGACATAGCCGCTCCAGCGTCTGCGCGAGGCGTTATTCGGCATCTCGAAGTAGATGCGTCCCGCCGCGGTCTGCACCGGGCCACCGCCGGTCCACTCGGCATTGGTGACCGTGCCGCCACCGCCACCACCACCACCGCCGCCGCCGGTATCCACGGAGAAGTTGACGGGTCCGGCCGTGCCAATATTTCCGCCCTTGGCGCCATTGTCCTTTGCACTTACGCGCCAGGACCAGGCGCCGTCCGTCAGCCCCGTGAGGCTGACCGACCAGCGGTTGTTTGCCCCGGCGCTGGCCGCGAAGGACTGGGCCGGGGAGCCGGCTTTCTGCACGGTAAATGTCGCGGAGCGGACGCCGCTCGCGTCCGTGATGACGGCGGCGAAGGTATAGCTGGCGCCGATGGTCGCGCCGCCCGCTGGATCCATTCCAGAGATCGATGGAGGTGTCGTATCGCCCGGTGCAGGCTTGGCGTTTGGCGACCGCTTGTTCGATGCCAGCGCTGCGACGCCATGTCCGTACGGTTGCAGCGCACCGTTCGGCCGACGCAGATAGCCGAGCCCACGCGAATCGATCACCAGTTCGCGGGGTATCGCGGCCGCGCGGCGATCACCGGTCCAGTGCGAAACGATGCGCGCGTGGCGCGCTTCGCTTGCGCTCGCACCTCCGCCGGTGGGCGGTGCAGCCGCGGCCGGGAGAACGATGATGGCCAGCAACGGGAGACAGGCGTGCGCGAGTTTCATTGAGGATCCTTCCCTGATCGATTTCTGACGCCGGATCATTGACTCCAGAGCAGCACTTGTCCAGCAGCGCCGGCGCCGGGCGCGCCCGATTGACATATGATCGGAAAACCCATGATTGCCCCGCCACATACCCCGTACGTCGCGCCCGGGGACACGATGCGCGAATTCACGTTCAAGGCTGTCGGCTTCGGCATCGCGTTCGGCATCGTTTTCGGGGCCGCGAACGCCTACCTGGGACTGCGCGCGGGCCTCACCGTCAGTACCTCGATACCGGTCGCCGTGATGACGGTCGCGGTGTTCCGCCTGCTGGGCCGTGCCGGGTGGCCCGGCACGATACTCGAGGCGAATATTTCGCAGACCACCGGTTCGGCGTCGAGCTCGTTGGCCTCGGGCGTCATCTTCACGCTGCCGGCATTGTTCATGTGGGGCATGGCGCCGGATCTCCTGCAGATGGTGCTGCTTGCGCTGTGCGGCGGCCTGCTCGGGGTGCTTTTCATGATCCCGCTCAGGAACCTGCTGATCGTGCGCGAGCACCGGGAGCTTCCGTATCCTGAGGGTACGGCCTGCGCCGAGGTGCTCAAGGCGAGCGAGGGCCGTGGCGCGCAGGCATCGCATGTTTTTTTCGGCCTTGGGATCGGCGCGGCGTTCAAGGCATTGACGTCCTGGGCCCGGCTCATTCCGGATCACCTGTCGCTGAATCTGCCGGTGCTCAAGAAGGCGACGCTCAGCATCGACCTTTCCGCGGCGCTGTTCGGCGTCGGTTACATCCTGGGACCGCGCGTCGCAACCATCATGGTGAGCGGCGGCCTGCTGTCATCGATCGTGATCATCCCGGTGCTGGCCACCTGGGGCGAAGCGCGCGTCGATCCGTTGTTCCCGGAGACGGTTAAGACGATCGCAGAGATGTCGGCCGGCGAATTGTGGAACCGGTATGTGCGCTACATCGGCGCCGGCGCCGTCGCAACCGCCGGCATCCTGACCCTGATCCGGGCGATCCCGATGATGCTGCAGAGTTTCCAGGTGGGGGCGCGGGCCTTCCGCGGCGTCCCCACGGGCGCTGCTGCCGCGGCGCGAACGGATCGCGACCTGCCGCTCTGGGTGCTGGCCGCGGGCGCGGTTGCCGTCACGCTGGTCATGGCGCTGGTGCCGCAGGTTTTCAGCGTCATCGAAGGCATACCGCGCCAGCTCGTCGCCGCGCTCTGCGTCGTCGTCTTCGCATTCTTCTTTGTCACCGTCGCGGCGCGCATCGTCGGACTGGTCGGGGTGACCAGCAATCCGACCTCCGGCATGACGATTGCAGCACTCCTTGGTACGGCTACCGTGTTCCTGGCGATCGGCTGGACGGATGCGACGGGCAAGGCGGCGGCGCTAATGGTCGGCTGCGTGGTCGCCATCGCGGCTTCAATCTCCGGGGACACGTCGCAGGACCTGAAGACCGGCTTCCTGCTCGGCGCTACGCCGCGCAACCAGCAGCTTGCGCAGCTGGCCGGCGTGCTGACGTCGGCCACCTTCGTCTGCCTTTCCGTACTGCTGCTGGCGGAAACCTTCGGCTTTGGCGGCAAGGAGCTGCCGGCTCCCCAGGCGACGCTGATGAAATTGGTCATTGACGGCGTCATCGACCAGTCGCTGCCCTGGGGTTTGGTCGGCATCGGCGCCGGCATCGCGCTTGCGGCCGAACTGGCCCGTATTCCGTCACTGCCATTCGCCGTCGGCGTGTACCTGCCCTTGTCGACGATGACGCCGATCTTCCTGGGAGGGCTGCTGCGCTGGCTGTTGACCCGACGGCAGGACGCCGCGCGAGCCGAAGCCAGAACCGGTCGCGGCGTCCTGCTGGGATCGGGGTTCGTCGGCGGTGAAGGGCTGCTCGGCGTCGGGCTCGCCGGCGCGGCATTCATGCTGGGCCACAAGCCGGATGGCTTTGGCCATGACTGGGCAGGGGATGGGGGCGGCTGGGCCATGGGCGCCCTTGCATTCGCGATCCTGGCGGTCTGGTTCACGCGCAGGGTACGCGCGGCGTCGCCTTGACCGCCCGCATCTGGATTATTATTGCCGCCACGTAACTCATACCTGGCAGGGGGGATTTCGATGAACAAGAAGAATCTTGCGCTGGTGCTCGGCGCCATTCCGGTTGCAACCATTGGTTTCCATCCGGCCGCAGCGGCCCAGGAGTCGGACAAGCCCGTCTTCGAGGAAGTGATCGTCACGGCGCAGAAGCGCGAGCAGAGCATCTATGACGTGCCGGTCGCGATCAGCGCGTTCTCCGCGGACATGGTCGAGAAGCAGGGCATCACGACCCTGACGGACATCGGCAAGTTCGTGCCGAACCTCAACGTCACGGAATTTTCGGCCGGCCATACGTCCTCGGCCAATCCCTTCATCCGCGGCATCGGCCTGCAGGACCACCTGATCACGACTGATCCGGGCGTGGGCGTTTACGTGGACGGCGTCTATCTCGGCCGACAGGTCGGCCAGAACTGGAATCTCACGAACATCGAGCGCATCGAGGTGCTGCGCGGACCGCAAGGCACGCTGTACGGACGCAACTCGATTGGCGGCGCGATCAACATCATCACCCGCAAACCCGGCGACGAGGAAGGCGGGCGGTTCTCGCTGACGGCTGGCACCCGTGACCGTATCAATGCGGACGTTTACACGAACATGCGGGTATCGGAGAAAGTCGCGCTGTCCCTGACCGGTGCATACCAGACCCGCGGCGGCCTCGGCGATTTCGTCAACATTCCGAATGCCTCAAAGCGCGTCGGGGAGATGGAAGACACCTCGGGCCGCTTCGCGCTGCTGATCGAGCCGACCGACCGACTGTCGTTCCTGCTGGCGGCGGACGCCAACAGGGGCAGCAACGGCCTGCGGCCCTACGACACGCTGATCGACGAGCTGCCGAACGGCGCCGTCGCGCAAGCTGGCTATACCAACGCAGACACTGCGAGCAACCCGTACAACAACAACACGGGCCAGGAAGACCAGATCTCGGTGACGAACAAGGCGCACGGCATCTCGCTGACGATCGACTTCGAGGTGACCGAGTCCGCCAACCTGCAGTTACTCGCGAGTCACCGAAAGTCGGAATACGAAAGCGGGCTCGACGACGACGGC
>JALYJS010000442.1 GCA_030799345.1 Pseudomonadota bacterium
CGCCAGGCCCTCGTCGTTGAACGCCTGCAGATCCTCGAGAGAGCCGCCGCCGCGCACCAGCAGCAGCACATCGACTTCGGCGCGGCGATTGGCAAGGACCAGCATCTCGCCGATTTCGCGCGCGGCACCCGCGCCCTGCACGGGCACGGGATAGATCAGCACCGGCATGGCCGGGTAGCGCCGCCGGATGACGTGCAGTACGTCACGAAGCGCCGCGGCGGTCGCCGAGGTCACGACGCCGACGCGCCGCGGGAACCGCGGCGGCGGGCGCTTGCGGGCGGCGTCGAACAGGCCTTCGCCCGCCAGCCGCAGCTTCAGCGCCTCGAAGCGCTGGCGCAGTTCGCCTTCGCCGGCTTCTTCCAGGTGATCGACGACCAGCTGGAAGTCACCGCGCGCCTCGTACAGGCCGACGCGCGCCCGCAGCAGTACCTGAAGCCCGTCGCGCGGTGCCGCGCGACAAGCCAGGTTGCGCTGGCGGAACATGGCGCAGCGCACCTGCGCATCCGCGTCCTTCAGCGTGAAATACCAGTGCCCGGAGGACGGGCGGGACAGGTTGGACAGCTCGCCGGTAATCCAGAGCGACGGCAATCCGGCTTCCAGCAGCCCGCGCGCCTCGCGATTCAGGCGCCCGACCGTATAAATGTCCCGCATTTCGTCCATGGCCCATGCTAAGCGAGCCGGAAGTCGTCCGCTCCACTTACAACGGGGCGGGCGTCAAAGTACAATGCCCCGCTTCATTCGGACTGCCCCCGGGAATCCCGCCGATGCGCATCGTCCAGGAAGCACTCACCTTCGACGACGTCCTGCTCGTCCCCGCTTACTCGGATGTGCTGCCGCGCGAAGTGGACTTGTCGACGCAGCTCACCCGCGGCATCCGGCTCAATCTGCCATTCGTATCGTCGGCCATGGATACCGTGACCGAAGCCCGCCTCGCGATCACGATCGCACAGGAAGGCGGCATCGGCATCATCCACAAGAACATGACCGCCGAAGCCCAGGCCCGCGAAGTGGGCCGGGTCAAGAAGCACGAGAGCGGCGTCATCAAGGACCCGATCACCGTGCGCCCCGATGCGACGATCCGCGACGTCATCGCCCTGACGCGCGCCAAGGGGATCTCGGGCCTGCCGGTGACAGCCGACGGCAACCAGCTCGTCGGCATCATCACGCACCGCGACATCCGCTTCGAAGAGCAGCTCGACCTGCCGGTGTCGAAGGTGATGACGCCGCGCGAGAAACTCGTGACCGTGCGCGAGCACACGACCCGGGCCGAAGTGCTGCAGCTTCTCCACCGGCACCGCATCGAGAAAGTGCCGGTGGTCGACGACGAGGGAAGGCTGCGCGGCATGATCACGGTCAAGGACATCCAGAAGGCGCGCGATTTCCCGCGCGCCTGCAAGGACGAACAGGGTCGGCTGCGCGCCGGCGCCGCGGTCGGCACCGCCGCCGACACCCTCGATCGCGTCGCGCTGCTGGTCGACGCCGGAGTCGATGTCGTGGTGGTCGACACTTCGCACGGCCATTCGAAAGGCGTGCTCGCGACCATCGCGAGGATCAAGACGGCACACCCCGCACTGGAGGTGGTCGGCGGCAACATCGTTACGGCTGACGGCGCGAAGGCGCTGGTCGATGCCGGCGTGGACGGCGTCAAGGTCGGCATCGGCCCGGGCTCGATCTGCACGACGCGGGTGGTCGCAGGCGTCGGCGTGCCGCAGATCACGGCGGTCGCGACAGTAGCGGAAGCGCTGGCGAAGTCCGGCGTGCCGCTGATCTCCGACGGCGGCATCCGCTATTCCGGTGACGTCGCCAAGGCGATCGCCGCGGGCGCGCACACGGTGATGATCGGCGGGCTGTTTGCCGGCACCGAGGAATCGCCCGGGGAGGTCGAGCTCTACCAGGGCGCTTCCTACAAGTCGTATCGCGGCATGGGCTCGCTCGGAGCGATGGCGCAGCGCCATGGATCGAGCGACCGCTACTTCCAGGATACGGTCGAGGAACTGGAGAAACTGGTGCCCGAGGGTGTGGAGGGCCGCGTGCCCTACAAGGGCAGCCTGGTCACGATCCTGCACCAGCTTGCCGGCGGCGTGCGCGCGGCGATGGGCTATACGGGCAGCCACGACATCGAAGAGTTGCGCTCGCGACCGGTATTCGTCCGCATCACCGGGGCTGGCGTGCGCGAAAGCCACGTGCACGACGTCAGCATCACCAAAGAAGCGCCGAACTACCGGATCGGATGATGGCAGCGCGACTCGAGGCCCCGCGGGCCGACATCCACGCCCACCGGATCCTGATCCTCGACTTCGGCGCCCAGTACACGCAGCTGATCGCACGGCGGGTGCGCGAGATCGGAGTGTACTGCGAGATCCTGCCGTGGGACGCCGACGAGGACAGCGTCAGGCGCTTCGGCGCACGCGGCATCATCCTCTCGGGCGGACCGGAATCGGTGACCGACGCGAGCCCGCCGCGGGCGCCAGCGGTCGTGTTCACGCTCGGCGTTCCGGTGCTCGGCATCTGCTACGGCATGCAGACCATGGCGTCGCAACTTGGTGGCCGGGTCGCGCCGTCCGCACATCGCGAATTCGGCTATGCAAAAGTCCAGCGGACGGCGTCGTCGCCGCTGCTCGACGGTATCGCCGACGACGGTGCCGGCGAAGACGCACCGCTCGATGTCTGGATGAGCCACGGCGACCGCGTGGAGGTGCTGCCGCCCGGGTTTGTCGCGATCGCGGCGACGGCGAATGCTCCGCTCGCGGCGATGGCGAACGAGGGCGCGCGGTTTTACGGCGTGCAGTTCCACCCGGAGGTGACGCACACGCGGTCGGGCGCCGTGATCCTCGAGCGCTTCGTCCGCGTCATCTGCGGCTGCGACGCGCTGTGGGACGCGGGCAACATCGTCGCCGATGCCGTGGTGCGCGTGCGCGCGCAGGTCGGCAGCGACAACGTGCTGCTCGCCTTGTCGGGCGGCGTGGACTCGTCGGTGGTTGCGGCACTCCTGCATCGCGCGATCGGCGCGCAACTCACCTGCGTGTTCGTGGATCACGGACTGCTGCGCCAGGGCGAGGGCGACCAGGTCATGGCGACTTTTGCGCAGCATCTGGGCATCCGCGTACTGCGTGTCGATGCCGCCGACCGTTTCTTCACGGCGCTCGGCGACGAGGAAGACCCGGAACGCAAACGCAAGATCATCGGGCGGTTGTTCATCGAGGTGTTCGAAGACGAGTCAAGGAAGCTTGCGGATGTGCGCTGGCTCGCGCAGGGCACGATTTATCCGGACGTCATCGAATCCGCGGGCGCCCGGACCGGCAAGGCCCATGTGATCAAGTCGCACCACAACGTCGGCGGCCTGCCCGAACGAATGCACCTCCGGCTACTCGAGCCGCTGCGCGAGCTCTTCAAGGACGAAGTACGCCGTATCGGTCTCGAGCTCGGTCTGCCGCGCGAGATGGTGTTCCGCCATCCGTTTCCGGGGCCGGGCCTCAGCGTACGGATTCTTGGTCGGGTCAGCCGCGACGCGGCGGACCTGCTGCGTCGCGCGGACGCCATCTTCATCGAGGAATTGCGCGCGCACGAACTCTACGACCGCGTCGCGCAGGCGATGGCGGTGTTCCTGCCGGTGCGCTCGGTCGCCGTAATGGGCGACGGCCGACGCTACGACTGGGTCATCGCGCTGCGTGCGGTTGAGACGGTGGACTTCATGACCGCGCATTGGGCGCGGCTGCCCTATGATTTTCTCGATATCGTCGCGCGGCGTATCGTTAACGAGGTGCAGGGCGTGTCGCGCGTGGTGTACGACATCTCCGGCAAGCCCCCGGCGACGATCGAGTGGGAGTGATTTCAAGCCCGCGACCGCGTGGCCGGGGCGGAAAACCGGCTACAGTGCCCTCATGGCGAATCCGCACCAGCCGGTGACGGCGAACGGCCAGCGCAGCTACGGTAACCGCGCCTGGCGCATCGCAGCGGGCTATACGGTGTTCGCCGCCTGCTGGATCCTGCTGTCAGACTACCTGCTGGCGCGGCTGATTCCCGATCCGGAAACGCTGGTGCGCATCGGCGTATACAAGGGCATCGTCTTTGTCGCGGTCACGGCCGGCCTGCTGCTGCTGGTACTGCGCCGCGTCTTCGGCGCGCTTGAGCGCAATTACGAAGCCTTGAAATCCCAGGAAGAAGTGGCCCGCAGCGAACGGCGGTTTTCCGACACGATGATCGAGAGCATGCCCGGCGTGCTTTATTTCTACAACGAGCAGGGCAAGTTCCTGCGCTGGAACCGCAATTTCGAGACTGCATCCGGCTACACCGGCGCGGAGATCGCGCGGATGCACCCGCTGCAGTTCTTCCCGCCGGCAGAACAGCCGCGCGTCGCCGAGCGCATCGCCGAGGTCTTCAGCCGCGGAATCTCCTCGGTGGAGGCGCCGTTTCGCGCCAGGGACGGCCGCACGACGCCGTACTACCTGACGGGATGCCGCGTGACGTTCCAGGACCAACCCTGCCTGGTCGGCGTCGGCATCGACATCAGCGAGCGGCGGGAGACGGAACTCGCCCTCGAACGCAGCGAGCGCCGCCACCGCACGACACTCGACAGCATCCTGGAGGGCTGTCAGATAATCGACTTCGACTGGCGTTATCTCTACCTCAACGACACCGCGGCACGCCACAACCGCCGGCCCAACGCAGGCCTGCTGGGGCGGCGCATGCCGGATGAATGGCCGGGAATCGAGAACAGCCGGATCTACGAGCTGATCGAGCAGGGCATCACCGCGCGCGCGATCGCGCAGGAAGAAGTCCACTTCAAGTACCCCGACGGAAACCACGGCTGGTTCGACGTCCGGGTGCAGCCGGTGCTGGAGGGCGTGCTGGTGCTGTCCCAGGAGATCACCGAGCGCCGGCAGGCGGAGCAGGCGCTGCGCGGCCTGAACAAGACGCTCGAGGGGCAGGTCGCGGAGCGCACCGCGGAACTCCAGACCGCACTGGTGCGGGCCGAGGAGTCCGATCGCATGAAATCGGCATTCCTCGCGACCATGTCGCATGAACTGCGCACTCCGCTCAATTCCATCCTCGGTTTCACCGGGATCCTGCTGCGGCAACTGGCGGGCCCGCTGGACCCGGAACAGATCAAGCAGCTGGGGATGGTGCAGTCCAGTTCCCGCCACCTGCTCGAGCTGATCAATGACGTGCTCGATCTTTCGAAGATCGAGGCCGGGCACCTGCCCGTCAGTGCCATGGAATTTGACCCGCGCGAATCTGTCGAGCGGGTCGCCGCCATGATGGGGCCGATCGCGGACAAGAAGTCGCTGTCGCTGAAAGTGGAGTTGCCCGAACGGCTCCCGCGGATGATCAGCGACCGGCGACGCGTGGAGCAGGTGCTGCTCAATCTGCTGAACAATGCCGTGAAGTTCACCAATCGCGGTGGCGTGCGGCTGCTGGTGCAGACCATCGACGACTACCGCAGGCGGCCGGACTCGGCAGCGGTTCCGGCCCTGCATCTGCGCGTGATCGACACCGGCATCGGTATTCGCTCCGAGGATTTTCCGTCCCTGTTCCTGCCGTTCCGGCAGCTCGACTCCGGCCTGACGCGGCAGCACGAGGGGACGGGCCTCGGGCTCGCGATCTGCCCCCGT